>DASZDV010000148.1:0-15131 GCA_035941575.1 Pyrinomonadaceae bacterium | reverse complement strand
GCGCTCGAACCGGAACAACTCGTGCGACGTGTCGCCGGCGCAACTTACGATGCGCTCGATGCTTCGCTCTGCTCTGCTTACGTTAGCGTCGGCAGAGACAATCATGCTGTCTGCGTTTTTGATCGCGAAGGCAGTGCTGACGATCAAACATTGCTCGATCAGGAGGCGCTCGAAACATGGCTTCGTTCTGCCGCATCTGCAAGTTCGTTAATGATCACAGAACGGTCAGAGTTCTTGTTGAGCGACGATGTTCACACCGTTGAGTACGTGTCGCCACTTCGTTTTGCAGGGAGAGCAAAGGGCGCATTAATCGTTGCGTTCGATCTCCGCGAACAGTGCGGCGAGACTGAACGCCGTTTGATCGATGCGGCCGCGCAGCAGACGTCACTCGCCGCACACATCTGTTCGCTTTATCAAGCGGCGCGCGACACGTCAGTGAGTCTCGCTCGCGAGGTTGAGCGCCGAACCGCGGAGAGCGAGGCGCAAAAGCGATTCATCGAAGCGATTGTCGATAGTCTCCCGTTGTCACTTTACGCGATCGATCGCGAATATCGAGTCGTAGCGTGGAACCGAAACCGCGAACTGGGCGAGCTTGGTATTCCGCGCGGTTCCGTGCTCGGCAAGAACGTTTTCAATGTGTTGACTCGCCAGCCACGCGCGATGCTGGAAGAGGAATTCGCGCGCGTGTTCGAAAGCGGTGAGATTGAAAGAATCGAACAGGAAACGCCGAGTCCGAAAGGCGATCTCAGGCATTGGGTGATCAGCAAGATTCCCATGTGGGCTGACATGACCGGACAGGTTAGTCATGTGATCACTGTCGGCGAGGACGTCACCGATCAGGTCGAAGCGAATCGTGCTGTTGCACGCGCAGAAAAACTCGCGGCGGTCGGTCGTCTTGCCGCGGGCGTCGTTCACGAGATTAACAATCCGCTCGCGACGATCTCCGCGTGTGCTGAATCGCTGGAAGCGCGAGTCAACGAAGGCGCGTTTGATGGTTCGGCGGAGGTGGATGATCTACGCGAGTATCTTGGCCTGATTCGCAGTGAGGCGTTTCGTTGTAAGAGCATCACGATGGGATTGCTCGACTTCAGTCGGACGCGAACTTCGCAACACGTCACGATCGATCTTGCCGATGTGATTCGCTCCGCAGCACGTTTGCTTTCGCACCAGAAGCGAGGTCCCGAGCTCGAATTCAAACTCGACATTGCGCCGGACCTCAGTCTCGTATCAGGCGATCCGGGCCAGTTGCAACAGGCCGTGATCGCGCTCGCAAGCAATGCGTTCGACGCGATGGGAGAGAGCGGAACGTTATCGATCAACGCGCACAACGACAACGAGAAAGTCGTAGTTGAGGTGAGCGATACAGGCGTGGGAATTGCGCCGGAAAACCTGGCGAAAATCTTCGAACCGTTCTTCACGACGAAGGAAATTGGGCGAGGAACTGGTCTCGGCCTCGCGGTATGTTATGGTATCTTAACCGAGCACGGCGGTACCCTCGACGTGCAATCGACAATGGGAACAGGCACCACGTTCACCATTACTCTTCCAGCAATCAAGCACGAGGAATCAACCGTTGACTGAGCAACAGCAAGCACGAATTCTGATCGCAGAAGACGAGGCAAACCTGCGGCTCGTGCTGCAAAAAGAGCTAGAACGGTTGGGCTATCGCGTGCAAGCCGCGCCCGATGGTGAAGCTGCTCTGCGCAAGCTCGAAGAGAGCAACGTCGACGTGTTGCTCTGCGACATCAACATGCCGCGCATCGACGGCATGGAACTGTTGCGTCGTGTTCATCAAAGGCCGAATCCGCCGGAAGTGATCATGCTAACCGGTCAGGCCACGGTTGAGACCGCGGTCGAAGCGATGAAGCTCGGTGCCTACGACTATCTCACCAAGCCGTACAGCATCACCGAACTCGACGTGCGCGTGAAGCAGGCTGCGGACAAGCGCCGGCTGCGCGTGGACAACACTCGTTTGCGTGAACAACTCGCACGGCAGTCAGCGTTGCCGGAGATTGTTTCGGTGTCCGAGCTGATGAAAGAAGCGATTCGTTTGATCGAACGCGTTGCTCCTTCGGAAGCATCAGTTCTGATTACGGGCGAATCGGGCACAGGAAAAGAGCTGGTGGCCCATGCGATTCACCGGCTTTCGAGTCGGTCCGAAGCTTCGTTTGTGGATCTCAATTGCGCGGCCTTTCAAGAGTCGTTACTCGAGTCGGAATTGTTTGGTTACGAGGCGGGAGCGTTTTCGGGCGCCAAGGGAAGAAAGCTTGGTCTAATCGAGTTGGCTGACGGTGGCACGCTGTTTCTCGATGAAGTCACGGAGTTGCCGGCGCAGTTACAAGCGAAGCTCTTGCGAGCGATTGAGACGCGAACGTTTTTCAGAGTCGGTGGCGTGCGAAAGGTCGAGGTGAACGTGCGCATCGTTGCCGCCACTAACCGCAATCTCGACGCGGTTGTCAACGACGGCGTGTTCAGATCGGATTTGTTGTATCGCATCAACGGTTTTCAGATCAGTCTTGCGCCATTGCGAGAGCGTCCGGAAGACATCGAGCCGTTGACGCGTTATATCCTGAAACAGATCGCGGGAACTCATCCGCCGGAACTGAATGAGGAAGCATCCGCAGCGTTGCGCACGTATCACTGGCCGGGAAATGTAAGGCAGTTGAAAAACTGTTTGGAGCGTGCCGTTATTCTTTCCAACAACGGTCGCATTACGTTGGCGGAGTTGCCGCCGGAAGTTACGAGACCCGCGATGGTCCAACCGATGATGTCGGGCGCAGTTCCAGTCATGACCGGCGGCGAAGTGGCTGCGCCTGTGGTCGCTGCCGCACCGACAGCGCCGGGATCGTTAAGGGAAGTTGAGCGGCAGCAGATCCTCGCCGCGTTGGAAAAGACTGGTTGGCACCGTGGCAAGACCGCGGAAATCCTCGGTATCTCACCTTCAACACTCTATCGACGTCTTCGAGACTACGACCTCGAACGAAGAAGATAGCCACAGAGAAACACAGATGACACAGAAGGAAGTATCTGTGTTATCCGTGTTTATCCCCGGCTCTTAACTGCTTGCGATCGATCTTCCCTCGATCGTTCTTCGGCAAAGACTCCACGAATTCTACCCACCGTGGATACTTGTAAACCGCAATCCTGCTTTTCACGAACTGTTTAATGTCGTCCGCCAACTGATCGCCGCCAGCGAATCCTTCACGCAGAACCACAAACGCTTTAGGCTTGACTAATCCCGCTTCGGCCTCGTGGCCCACTACTGCGCACTCAAGAATCGCTTCGTGCTGCAACAAACAGTTCTCGATCTCCGCGGGCGCCACATAGACGCCGGAGACTTTCAACATGTCGTCCGTGCGCCCGTGATACCAGTAGTAACCCTCAGCGTCGACGTGAAACTGGTCCCCTGTGGTGCACCAGTCGCCGGCAAACGTCTCTTTCGACTTCTCGTGCGCGTTCCAATAACAAAGCGCCGCCGAGTCGCCCTTAATCCTCAACGTTCCCATTTCGCCGACCGGCACTTCATTTCCATCGGCGTCAACAACCTTTGCTTCGTAACCTTCGACAATGCGTCCGAGACTTCCTGGTTTGATGTCGCCCGGACGATTCGTGATGTAGATGTGAAACATCTCAGCGGATCCGATGCCATCGCAAATATCGATGCCGTAGGCATTCATCCAACGTTCGTAGAGTTCAATAGGCAGCGCCTCGCCCGCTGAATAACAGAACCTCAGACTCGAGAGATCTTCCGCTGAAGCGCCAGGCACGTTCAGCATCGAATTGATCATCGTTGGAACAGTCGTGAGAATGGTGGGCCGATAGCGCTTGATGACTTCGAACATCTTTTCCGCAGTTGAACGTTCGGCGAAGAGCGCTGTTGCGCCGCCGACAGCGAAAGGAAACAGGAGGTTGGTGCCCGTAGCGTAACCGAAAAAGAGTTTGGGAACTGAGACGGTGAGATCGTCGGCGTTCACACCCATCGCTGCTTTCGCAAACACTTCCGTGTTGTATGGCAGGTCGTGTTGGAGGTGTACAGCGCCTTTCGGATGACCTGTTGAGCCTGAAGTGAAAAGCCAGATCGCAATATCATCCCTGCGCGTATCCGCCGGTGTGCACTCATCCTCAGCAGCCTCGATCGCCTTCTTAAAATCAAGCGCGGTCGCTTGCGGGAGTATTCCAACTTCCTCCTGGCCTACCACAAGGACGCCGCGCAAATACCGCGCGCCCTTCGCTGCCTCCGCAAACGTCTCGAACACCGACTCATGGACCACCGCCACGCGCGCACGCGTGTAATCCAGGTAGTATTCATAATCCGCAGCCGGCAGCAGCGGATTCACCATCGTGATCACCGCACCGATGCGCGCCGCGCCAAACCACGTCCAAACAAACTCAGGACAGTCCGGCAAAACCATCAACACGCGGTCTTCGATATCGACTCCAAGCTCGCGCAGCGCATTGCCCGCACGATTAGACAAACGCGCCGCCTCACCGTAAGTCCATTTCTTATCTTCGAAATAAAGACAGACTTTGTTTTCTCGTCCTTCCTCCACGTTGTGGTAGAGGAAGTAATCCGCCATGTTGAATCGTTCAGGGAAGGACGGCGTCATGCTTTCCTTTGTGCCTGGGAATGGAAGAACTGCTCTAAGAAACTCCCGAGGGTCGCTTCGTCTTCCGGGCTGCTCGAATTGAACTTTAGCGCGAATCCAATTTCCGAAGCGTGATAAACAACCTCGGCCCAGAAGTTAACCTTTTGGGTGTCAGTAAGACGAATCTCCAACCAAACCAACTCTTTCACCTCGACTGTGCCGCCGCTCAAAACAAAGCAGCCGGTGCGGCTCAAGTCCGTCACGGTCGCATTCTCGCGTGAAAGCACACCTTCCCAGCGCGCCGGCAGGTTCACTCTCACACGCGGTGATGATCTTCTTTCTTTCTCCATCGCGTTTTCTTCAATGCGCAAACGGGCAACCGCCGCTGCCGTGTTTGATATCGAGATACGTTCGGGCTTCCCAGAGTTCGGGAAAGAACTTTTTGTCGAGCGTAGTTTTGAGGTAACCGATTCCTTCGGAGCCGCCGGTACCGCGCTTTGCTCCGACCATGCGTTCGACCATCTTGATGTGATGCGACCGCCAGAGTGAAAAGTATTCGTCGTGTTCCAGCAACGCCTCGGCCAGTTGGAACTCTTCGTAACGATTTTCAAAGTGCGTGAGGATTTCGAGTATGGCCTGCGCGCGCTGGCTGACGTCGAACCCGCGGCGTTGGAGCGCCTGATAAAACGCTTCAGCTAGTGAAGTCTGGTCCATCCTGGTCTGAAGGCGTTCAAACGCAAACTTGTCGTCTTTAAATTCACGCAGAATACGCTCGTCTTTCAGTCCGGAAGAAAACTCGATCTCGCGAAACTGCATCGACTGAAACCCGCTCGCCGGATTGAGTTGATCACGAAACGCAAGAAAGCTGATCGGCGTCATGCTTTCCAGGATGTGAATCTGTTGCACCAACAACTTCTCGATAACGACGATGCGATTGACCGCACGTGTGGCGGCCGGAAGTCGATCCTCTTCGAGAAACTGAATCGCGGCGTCGAGTTCGTGCAGGATCTGTTTGAACCACAACTCGTAAGCCTGGTGGACCGTGATAAAGAGAAGTTCATCGTGGTGAGCAGGATCGGAGAGGCAATCCTGCAAAGTGAGCAGGTCCTGCACGCGAAGATATTTGTTGTATGAAAGTGGCGGCTTCTCGCCGTAAGTGTTGGTCATCTAAAACGCAGCCCCTCAGAATGCGGCGCCGGCCCGCTCGTGTTCGCGATATGAGTCCGACTCAGCGATCTTCTTCATTTCCGTGATGACAAGGTCCAGCTCTTCGTCAGTGGTGTAGAAATGTGGCGAGATGCGAACTCCCGCGCCGGGTCTGTAGTCAATAATGAACTCGCGCCGAATCAGTTCCTTCGCGATTGCCGCTGCATGTTCGTGCGCGACAGTGACCGTGCCACCGCGTTTCTCGGGATCGCGTGGACTCGTCACTTGAAAACCAGCCTCTTCCGCCAGTTCGATCAGATAACTCGTCTGGCGCACGCTCTTTTCGCGAATGCGATCAACGCCGATACTGTTGATTATCTTGAACCCGGATTGCGCAGCGTAGAGCGCGGGAATCGCGGGCGAGCCGTGCAAGAACCGCGTGATGTTTGGCGCGTAACGCAGAGAGGTGTCAAAGGCAAACGGCGCTTCGTGGGCCATCCAGCCCGTCGTTTTGGGTTCGAGCTTTGTTTGCAGGTCAGGCCGCACGTACAAATAACCGGCGCCTGGTCCACCGCAAAGCCACTTAACCGATCCTCCGGTCGCGAAGTCCGCATTGAGTTCTTTGACGCTGAAAGGAACGGTGCCGGCGGATTGGTACACGTCTAACACGACCATCGCGCCGACTTCATGCGCGCGTTCGATGATTGCCTGCGCATCTTGCAAGAACGCGCTTTTGAAAAGCACGTGCGAGAAGGGAACGAGCAACGTTGTTTCATCGATCGCGGCGAGCATGCGTTCCAACGGCACGGTGATGCCGTCGTCGGATTTCACCGTTTCGATTCGCAACTTGCCGTCGCGCGCGTGCGCTTCGTAAACGTACATCACCGACGGGAAGTTGAGGTCCGAGTAGACAATCTTGTTGCGCTCTGGCGTTGGTTCGAGACACGACAGCACCAGCGACTGGCAAATGGAGACGTTCTGGTGCATCACGACTGTTCCAGGATCCGCGCCGATGATTCGCGCGACATCGTCGCCTACGGTCACCGGCATGTCCCACCAGCCTTCGGCCCACGCGCGCACGCCGCGAGTGGCCCACACCTCCGCGTACTCGTGGAGCCGATCGTAAGTGGCCCGCGGCATCGCGCCGAGACTGTGCGAGATCAGGTAGACAGTCTTCTCGAGAATCGGAAACTCGCTTCTCCATTTCAGTAAGTCGTCAGACAATCAAGGGACCTCCTGAGGTAAATGTATCAGAATCGTGTAATCTGTGGCTAAGATGTGGAAGTTCGCGCGTCCAATTAAACACAAGATAGAAGAGACACGCTGGCCGTCAGCGGAGGAGGCAGCTCATTCACTACTATTTAGTCCCGTAGATATCGGGCGCCTCAAGGCGAAGAGCCGCACTTGGGTGCCTGCGATGGTGCCGTGGCGCGCGACCGAGGACGGCTTTGTTACTCAGCAGAATCTCGACTGGTACCGGCGGTTTGCTGAGGGACGGCCGGGAGTGCTGGTTGTTGAGGCGACAGGCGTGCGCGACATTCCGAGTGGTCCATTGTTGCGCATCGGCGACGATCGTTTTATTTCGGGGTTGCGGAAGTTGGTTGAGGTTGTGAAAGAGGCAAGCCGCGGTGAGACGTTGTTGTTCATTCAGATCATCGACTTTCTCGCGGTCAAGCGGCGGCCGGAGAAGACGAAGTTCTTTCAACGGTTCCTGGAAATTGGCGAACACCATCGTCAGGCGTTGGTTGGAGCCACGGATGAACACAAGTGGTTGACTGCTGACGAAACGGAGATTCGCAACTTTTTACAATCCACTTCTGAAAATCTCCTCGAAGACGTACTCTCTCCGCGCGAACTCGAAGCTTTAAGGTTTGGTTATCGTGAACGCGTCACGGATACACATCTGCACCACATCCGCGAACTGCCGCGAGAATTGCCTGGGATTTTTGCGGCCGCCGCAAATCGCGCGCGCGAAGCAGGATTCGACGGTGTGGAACTTCACTATGCACACGCCTACACCATGGCCGGATTTCTGAGCCGGCAAAACAACCGTGATGACGGTTACGGAGGTACGCCGCAGAATCGAGTTCGGTTACCTCTCGAAGTGTTTCGTGCTGTGCGCGAGCGTGTTGGTGACGATTACGTTGTTGGGGTGCGCTTTCTTGCTGACGAAGTGATCGAGGAGGGTAGTCGAGTCGAAGACGCGATCTATTACGCGAAAGAGTTTGCGCGCGCGGGATTTGATTTCTTGTCGTTGTCGAAGGGTGGAAAGTTTGAAGACGCGCAACAGCCGAAGGTGGGCCAGGCTGTATATCCCTACACAGGCCAAAGCGGTTATGAGTGCATGCCGACTGTGCTGTCTGACGCGACTGGTCCATTTGGGCGAGCTGTTCCACTCGTTGCGGCAATAAAACGAGCCGTAAATGAGGCGGGGTTTCGAACGCCTGTAGTGGCAACGGGCGGCATTTCTACCTTCGCACAGGCGGAAGAGATTTTGGCCGTGGGCCAGGCGGATATTGTTGGAATGGCGCGCCAGGCGTTGGCCGATCCGGATTGGTTTGTAAAAGTCAGGTTGGGACGCGGTGACGAGGTCAGGCGTTGCACTTACACGAACTATTGCGAAGCACTCGATCAAGCGCACCGGCCGGTGACGTGCAAATTGTGGGACCGCGTTAATCTCGACGAGCCAGGCATTGCAACTATTGATGATGGCCGTCGTCGGTTAGAGCCACCCACGTGGCGGTAATTATTTTTTTGCGGCTTCATAGGCGCGGATGAAATCCGGGTCCCGTTTTCTTAAATCCTCGTAAGTCACTCTCCCACTACGCGTCATCACGCTGAAAGCGAGCTCCATCGGACTCAGAGTCATAAACTGCCGCGCGTTCTCAAACCACAGCATGCTTTCAAACGCAGCCGCCTGATAATCCTCGATCACCGGCCGCCGTCTTTCGGTAAAACTCGCCAACGCCTCACGCACATCGCTTGTTTGCTGAAACGACTGAGCGAGCGCAATCGCATCTTCCATCGCCAGCTTCGTTCCCGAACCAATCGAGAAATGCGCTGTGTGCAATGCATCACCAAGCAGCACCACGTTGTCGAAAAACCAGTTTTCGTTCTTCACGAGCAGAAACTGAATCCATTTCGAGTTGTTCGACAGCAGCGGATATCCTTGTAAGTCCTCGGCAAAGACTTCCGCGAGATAACTTCTGGTATCCTCATCGGACATTTGGCTAAAACCGGCATTTTTCCACGTTTGCGGATCGCACTCGATAATGAACGTGCTTGTCTGCTTGTTGAACTTGTAAGAGTGAGCCGCAAAGGTTCCCGCCGCATATTCGCGAAACGTCAGCGTCAACCCGTGAAAGAGTTGATTCGTGCCGTACCAGATGTACCGGTGTGCACGAAGATCCAGTTGCGGTTTGAGTTGCTCCAGATATTGCAAACGAACAGTGCTGTTAACTCCATCCGCCGCAACTAACAAGTCACAGTCCTCGCGTAACCGATCAACATTATGGATCTCAGCCCGAAAACCAATCCCCACCCCTAGCTCTTCAGCGCGGCGTTGAAGAATCTTCAGCAGTTGCAGGCGTGCGATACCGGAAAAGCTGTTGCCGTGAATCGAGATCTTCGTATCTCGATGGACCACATCGACGTTGTCCCACGCTTCAAACTGTCGCGTTATCTCCGCATGCGACTCTTCATCAGCCTCGCGCAGATTCGCCAAGGTCTTGCCCGAAAACACCACACCCCAACCGAACGTGTCGTCTGGTCCATTCCGCTCGTAGATTCGAATTTGGTGTGAAGGGTCGGCCTTCTTCATGAGGATCGCGAAGTACAACCCCGCCGGCCCACCCCCGATGATGTTTACTTTCATAAACCCTGAGCTCGCACTTCGTCTAACGCTCGTTGCAACAAGTCGGTGACGTCCAGTCGTTCCGCCCACCTCCGCAAATACGTCGTGTCCAGACCTCCTTTGAGGACGGCTAAGATTCCCAACACGTCATTCCATTGGTTTTGAGAGGACTCGTTGCCGGCACGAAACCATCGTAGTTTCGCCAGAACTGTGTCTTCAGCTGTTGCGACGTAGACTTCCTCAGTTAGGTCCGGTGAAAGTTTTCTTAACTGCCGGCGCTCCAATTGCGCAGTCGCAAATGCATCGTCAGACGCGACGAAAAGGTCGACCTTGAAAACTGAATCGTAGTGTATTGCATTAAACGATTGTCTTCGCGCGATCGCATTCCGCATGGCCAGCTCATCGACGTAAAAGGCCTCTTTCAAAGCCTCATGAAGTGGCCCCACGTGTTCGGCTCTGATGTCCGCGAGAATATCGATATCGGCGGTCGCTCGATAGAGTCCATACATCGAACTGGCAAACGAGCCAACCAGAACGTAGCGGATCTTCAAGGTCTCGAATGTGCTCGTGATTAGCGACAAAACTGAAATCGGTAGAACCATCGCTCAGTAACCTTCTGACCTGGGATCGAAGCCGTAAACGCGGATCACGTCTTCGGGAGGTAAGACCCGGGCGATAAACCGTCGCCTTATTTCGGTCTCTTCCGCCTGCGGAAATCGATGATGGAGGTCGGCCATGATTAAGCTTCGCATAGTGTCGGTGAGCGCAAAGGCCAGCGACAGTTTCTGCGAGGGTGATAGCCGGCGCATCAGTTCAAACTGCATGCGCTGAGCTTCGGGTGTCGTATCTCGCGATAGTGGCTTCATTCGTTAGTGCTTTAGCCGCGCTCCTTCAACAACTGACCCGCGATCACGAGCTTTTGTATCTCAGACGTTCCTTCGTAGATGCGTAGCGCACGAACGTCGCGATACAGCCGCTCAACAACGCTGCCTCTCACCAGTCCGGCGCCGCCGTGGATCTGCACGGCGCTATCGATAATTCGTCCCGCGGCCTCCGTCGCGAAGAGTTTGGCTTCGCTCGCTTCTCTTGTCACTCGCGCATTCGGCGCTGTGTCGCGCGCGTAAGCCGCTCGATAAACGAGCAGGCGCGCGGCGTCGAGTTCGGTGACCATGTCGGCCAGTTTTTCCTGGATCAATTGATGCTCAACAAGTAGACGGCCAAACTGTGTGCGCGCCGATGCATAACTGATCGCTTCGTCCAATGCGCGGCGGGCCATGCCACACGCAGCCGCGCCAACGCTGGCACGAAACGTATCAAGCGTCTCCATCGCCAGGCGAAAGCCGTCGCCTTCGTTTCCAACCATGTCTTCAGCAGGCACGCGGCATTCGTTGAAGGCAATCTCTCCAATGGGATGAGCCGCCATCAGCGGCGTGCGTTCAACGACACTGAAACCCTGCATCTTCGCGCCGACAACGAACGCCGAAAGCGTCGCACGCCCGTCATCGCGCGTGCCGGTTCTGGCGAACACCGTGTAGAAGTCTGCAATGCCCGCATTCGAAATGAACCGCTTGCGTCCGTCGATGACGTATGTTTCACCGTCGCGACGCGCAGTCGTTTTGATCGATGCGACGTCTGAGCCTGCGTCAGGTTCGGTCAACGCAAACGCGGCGATGGCTTTGCCAGTCGCAGCACGTGACAACCAGAATTCTCGAACATGATCGGGAGCCGCACGCGCGATCGCGTAGGTGCCGAGTCCCTGCATGATGAAAGCGAGATCGGCGAGTGCAGAAGAGTAAGCGAGAGCTTCGCGAATCAAACAGAGAGCACGAATATCGAGCTTCGATTCTGAAACGGCGTAGTTGAGGAGGCCGCCGGCGGCTAGCATATTAACGAAGTGCCGCGCCAGTCCTTCGATATCCTCTTCGACACCGCCGTGCGGTTCGATCTCCTGCGCGACAAACTGGGCCACGCCATCAGCGAGATTGCGATGTTCGGTAGTGAAGAACGGCAGTTCGTTGAACAGGTGATCCATTGTTCTTTGACCTTGCCCTTTGTGCTTTGTTACCGCCGTTTAAGTCTCGGCTCAAGTACAAAGAACAAAGTACAAAGGTCCAAGCTCAACTTCATTTAAACTTTGCTTCGCGCTTGGCCATGAACGCTTCGTATGCTTCGCGATAGTCGGGATGCTGCATGCAGATCGCCTGCGCCTGCGCTTCACTCTCCAGCGCGGTTTCCAGGTTCATGTGAAACTCGCGATTGAGCATCTCTTTCGTCTTGCCAAGCGCGAACGCCGGACCACGCGCTAGGCGTTCTGCAAACTGTCGCGTCGCCGTTTCTAACTCATTGGCCGGCACGACACGATTGTAAAGCCCAATCCGCTCTGCCTCTGCCGCCGTAACGAAGTCGCCCGTGTAAAGCATCTCGGTCGCCTTCGACAACCCGACAACTCGCGGCAGTAAGTAAGACGCGGCCATGTCGGTGCCCGCAAGCCCAACCTTCACAAACAAGAACGCGATGCGCGCGTCCTCACTCGCAATCCGAAGATCCGAGGCGAGTGCTATGCAGGCGCCCGCGCCCGCGGTCGTTCCGTTCAAACTGGCAATCACCGGCTTTGGCAGAGCGCGAATGTTTTGAATGAGTTCGCAAGTCATGCGCGTGAACTCGAGCAAACCTTCCATGTCGCGGTTGAAGAGTTCGCCGATGATGTCGTGCACGTCACCACCCGAACAGAACGCGCGGCCGGTGCCGGTAATGATCACAACGCGAACGTCTCGCTCCTCACGCAAAGCCGCAAATGTATCGGTGAGTTCGCGATAGACTTCAAACGTCAAAGCATTCAGACGATCCGGACGATTCAATGTGATCGTCGCAACGCCGTGTTCGTCCTGGTTGTAAAGAAAAGTCGCTGGCTGCTTCATGCGGATATCAAGGCGGTCCCTTCGATTTCCACTTTTGCGCGATCGTCGAGGAGTCCCGCGACCTCAACAAGGACCATCGCGGGAAAATGTTTGCCCATGTGTTTGCGATAACGCTCACCGACTTCACGCGTTCGAGAGCGATATTCTCGTTTGTCCGTGACGTAGATTACCAGTCGAACGACATCTTCCGCCTTGCCGCGAGCTGCGTTAACGACGGTAATTACATTCGCCAGCGCGCGGTCAAACTGTTCGACGAAGTCGTCACTGACGATTTGCTGTTTTTCGTTCCAGGCAATTTGGCCGGCAATGAATAGGAGTTTCCCGTGGGCGTCGGCGAGCAGACCATGGGAGTAACCGCTCGGCGCGCCGAGTGATTCGGGATTAATCGGCGTCAATGGCATGCCGACAGTTTACAGCAGTTTGTCGAGGCGGGAAGCAAGTTGTCCGGCAAGGTTGCCGTTCGGGTCGAGTCCGCCGATCGGTGCGCCCGAAATGTTTCCTTCTTTGTCGAGAATCACAATTGAGGGCAACTGGTCGATGCCAAACTTCTTCGACACGACACCGTCGGGATCGCGCAGCACGGTGACTTTCAATCCATACTTTTGCGAAAACGCGCGGAGCTGTTCGTCAGTAGCGTGGTTCTTTGATTTCGCGTCGTCTGACTCGGTGCTGACCCAGTAAACGACGACGCCTCGATCGGAGTATTCGTCTGCGAGTTTTCTGACGCCCTGAAGCTGTGTTCGCGATAACGGCAGCCACGAGGCGCCGAAAGCAAGCACTACAACTTCACCACGCAGGCTGCTGGAGGTCACTGTTTGGCCGTCTATCGACCGCAGCGAGAACTCGACTGGACCACTGGCCGCGCGCTGATGGGCGAACCCCAACGAGCATATAGCGACTGCTACCACCCCGGCCAGGACCCTCTTTCCAATGTTCAGAACCATCTCTTCTCCTTCGCCGAAACGCCCGAAAAGGCGCCCCGGCTGATGTGTTAGATGAGTCCGCCAGACCTTTAGTTGGTATGGTCCTCCCGCGGTTCAGGCGGTGGTTCGCCGAAGACCTCCTTGTGAAGTGCGCAGTAATCATCCCACGTATCCATGTCGCGAGCAATAAACGGGGAGTCTACGGGCACGCGCTTTACTTCGTCCTGATGGGCTGAAAACAGGGCTTTTAAGCCGAGGGTTGGATCGAGGTTTTGCAATGCGTGGCGAAAGCGGAGGTCTACCAGGACCGGGTGACCGCCGCGGTTTTGCCACGTTGGGATGACGAGGGACGCGCCTTCTCGCCATTCGTGGATTAATTTGGAAACTACGGTTGGTGGGACTGCGGGGTGATCGGCGAGGGCGATTAGCGTGGCCCCGATTGGGAGTGGGATTTTTGCGATACCGGCGGCGATCGACGCATTCATCTCGGTGTCGGGATCGGGATTTAAAGCGAATAGAACGGGCAGGTGATGAAGACGATCGCGCAGCTCGTCGGCTCGATGGCCCAGGACGACAACGATATTTTCAACTCCACCTCGTCGCAGGTAGTCGATGCAGGATTCGATAACGGTTTGCTTGCCGAAAGGGAGCAGCGGTTTGAACGCGCCCATGCGTGTCGAGCGGCCGGCGGCGAGGATTACTGCTGCTACATCGCTCACGGTAATTTAAGGCTGGAGATCTTGGAGGGCGCGCAACGTGTATTGACGGGCCATCTGTTTGCGCCACTGGTAAACGAAGTCGGTGTTGTCGAGCGGCCGTGCCTTTATATACGCAGCTTCCGCTGCGGCGCGGATTTGTTCGTCCGCCAGCGGCTGGCCGATTAGTGCGCTAGCAGCTTCCTTAATTTCAATAGGAGAAGGCGCGATTCCTCCGAGCACGACCTTCGCATCCAGCACCAATCCCTTATCGATGTGCACCCACGTGGCGGCGCCGAGCACTGGAAAATCGAACGCGCCACGCCGGCGTAGTTTCTGATAGGAAGCGCGCCAGCCATTGGTCGGCGGCAATTGAATGTCGACCAATAGTTCGTCGGGGCGTTTGTGCAGGTATTCAATGCCGTCGTCGTTGTAAAAACCAGCAGCATCGATGACGCGCTCGCCGAGTGTCGATGCAAGCCTGAACTTTGCTCCGATCGCGACCATTACCGGAACGAGATCCGACGACTGCACGGCCCAACACTTCGTACTTCCCGGCGCGACCCAGCAAATGTCGCCGTCTTTTTTGAGACAGAAGTTGATGCCTTTGCGCCACTCGTAGTTCTGATCGTAGTAGTTGCAACGGGTGTCGAGCAGCAGGTTGCCGCCGATCGTGCCCATGTTTCTGAGGATTGGCGTGGAGATGGTGCGTGCGGCTTTAGCAACAACGGGATAATCACGATTGATGATCGGATGCTCGCAGATGTCTGAGAGTGTGACGGAAGCGCCGATGCGCAAACCCTGCGCGCCGTCGCCCGTGATCTGATTCAGTTCCGCAAGACGCATGACGGAGATAACGGTCTTCGGCATCTGTTGACGCCGCTTCATATTCGGATACAGATCCGTCCCGCCCGCGACGAACTGTCCTTCGGGGCCCGCCGCGCCCATAATCCTCACCGCCTCCGCGATGGTGCGCGGAGTGTGATATTCAAATTTGGGAAGACGCATCA
>DASZDV010000147.1:0-4082 GCA_035941575.1 Pyrinomonadaceae bacterium | reverse complement strand
ACTTTGTAGATCTGATGCAGTTCCTGACCGGCGCAGCGCCCGTCAGGACCTGCATCAGATCTACAAAGTGACAGACCTCTCCAACAATGCGTCCACCACCAGCGAGCGGATCCTGCGTCCAGTGTTCCTTCGAAATGTGACCCGCGTTAACCCGATACACAATCGACAACGGCGTTTCGCGATTTGCAAAGAACTCTCTTGCCTGTTGGGCCAACGGTGAAAACCGTCGATTGAACCCAACCATCAATAGGCCGCTCGAACGTTCGGCCGCTTCCAATACTTCGTCGAGTTCTTCGTCGTTGAGCGCGAGTGGTTTCTCGACAAACACATGCTTGTTCCGCTCGAGTGCTTTGCGTGCGAGTTCGGCGTGCAGATCGTGTCGCGTTCCCACGACGACCAGATTAATCTCCTCGTCGTCCAGCACCTCTTCCGCACTCGAAACGGCGTACCCAAAACCAAACCTCTTGCCGACGTCATGCGCGGAGATACCGGATGCAGTCGCAATCGAACGAAACTCGACGCCTTCCGTTTTGAAATGCGGCAACAACATCGCCGGCACATAACCGCCGGCGCCAATCACGCCGAGCGTAATCTTAGTTTCGGTCTTTCTTACCGAAGGCGCTGCGTTAAGAACGACACGCCGGTTAACATCCGCGTCGGGATCGTAGTTGAGCAGGACGCCGATATACGGCTCGGACGATTCGCCGGAGAGCAACTGGTACGCGCGTTCTGCCTCTTCAATCCGAAACCTGTGTGTTGTTAGACGATCTACGTTGACGCGTTTATCACCGACGAGTTCCAGGAAACTCTCGATGTTGCGTTTCTCGGTCCAACGCACGTACCCGAGCGGATAATCGTGTCCCTTCTCCTCGTAGTCGGGATCGTAACGGCCTGGTCCATACGACATTGAGATGACGAGCTTCAGTTCGCGACTGAAGAACGGCGCGCGAGGAATGTCTAATCCGGTCATGCCTACCACAATCACGCGGCCTTTCAGGCGCGAGACTTTCGCCGCGAGTTCGACGGGTTCATTGGAATCCGTTGCCGCTGTGATAAGTACGGCGTCGGCACCGCGGCCTTTGGTCCAGTTGTGAATGGAGTTCGGCGCCTCGGCGCTCGAAATCTCTGCATGATCGGCGCCCAGTTCCCGGGCGAGTGCAACCCGCCTCGAATCAAGATCCAGCCCGAACACTCGACAACCGTTTGCCTTGAGCAACTGCACTGTCAACAATCCAACCAACCCCAAACCAATCACCACCACCGACTCACCGAGCGTCGGTTTCGCGAGCCGCACGCCTTGCAACGCAATCGCGCCAAGCGTCCCGTACGCTCCCGCTTCGAAACTCACCGTTTCCGGAAGATGAACACAGAGGTTCTTCGGCACCGAAAGGACTTCTGCATGCGAAGCGAAGCCGACGCCCGCACACGCGACGCGATCGCCGATCTGAAATTCCGTCACGTCTTCTGCAACGGCGGTGACGATGCCCGCGGCGCTGTAACCGAGTGCCTGCGATGCGGCCATCTTGTCGCGCACGGCTGCAAATGTATTCAGCAGACCCTCATTCTTTACTTTCGCAACGACGGCCTTAACGAGATCAGGTCGTTGCCGTGCTTCCTGGACCAATCCCTTGCTCACCATTTCGACCGCGGCGCGTTCCGTTCCCGCGCTGATCAAAGAGGCAACCGAGCGCACCAGCACGCGCCCGCGCTGCAAGGCCGGCACCGGCACCTCACCCACAAACGGCCGCCCGGTCTTTCGGTTTTGAAGGACTTGTTTCATTGAAATCCGTTTTATCCGTGGTTCAAAACCTTTTCAATAAGGCCACTAACGAACTCAGCGCGCGCTTCCCAAGTTCCCGAACTAACAGCGGCCTGTCTCTTCTCCTTCAACCCGGGATCATCTTCTCGCAAAGCCTCTTCAACCAACCTCAAAAACTCCTCCCTCGTTCTTCCAATACGCAACACATCTCTCATCGGCTCATACTCCGGTAGCGGCGCAATCACCACCGGCTTTCCCGTCGCCAAATACTCTCGCACTTTGATCGCCGAACCATAGCTCGTGAAAGACTGCTCAGTTTCCCACGGTAGCACGCAAACGTCGAATCCAGCCGCATAACTCGGCAACTCAGCGTAAGGTACCGGGGGCAGGAAATGCGTGTTTGGCAGCTCTTCGATCTCCAGGCCCCGCGACTTATTGCCGATAAAGATCCATTGCCACTCGGGACGCTCGCGCGCGGCGCGCTTGATCAGTTCCTGGTCCACAAGCCACGGCTCGATCGCGCCGAAGTAACCCAAACGCGGCCGCGGAATCTTAGCAACTTCAGACGCGACTTCAACTGCACCTTCCGAAACGCGCCGCCAGTGGTCGTAATCGACGCCTTGTTCAAGAAGATAGGAACGTTCGCATCCGCGAGTCGCTTCGTGGAAGAGTTTTCGTCCGGAGTAGAAGACGAGATCAGCGGCGTCGATTGCCTGTTCGTGAAGGCGGCGGATCAGTGAGGGATCTGTGGCGTGGTCCATGGTGTTGGCGTCGTACTTGTCAGACACTTGATAGACCACCGCTGACTCATCGAGCGTGCCAATCATCTCCGCAGCCGTGGGAATTGCAATCCAGAGGATCGGATCTTTCAGTCCACGGCGACGCGCCAGTTTGCCGATTTGCGCGCCGAGTAGCCCTCGATTGACACTGCGAGCGGCGGCGCTCCCGAAGAACGGCAGACTCGCCGGTGAAACGACCGTTATACCTTCTTCTGTCTGTCGGGCGAGTTTCGAATAGCTGCCAAGCTTGCGTTTAATGCGCGGCAGCAAGTCTTTGTGGGCCAATCCGGGAAGGCCCATGGAGATTGAGTTGACGAAGATCACCTTGTTTCCGGCGCGCGCAAACTTCCTCATCAGGTGCGCTTTGGAATGCGGATGGTGATACCACCAGTCCTCACCTCCAAAACAGATTATCGATCGACCATGCAACATGCTCTTCGCGGCATGATACATTAGACCGCCCCTTATGACCCTGACGCACCGGCCGGCCGTGCCCGCGCTCTTGTCGTTGGCGTTGCTGGCTCTATATCTCGCATTTCCCACGAAAGTCTATTACTGGGACGGTATCGTTTTTGCCCAGGCAATTGAAGACGCCGCAGGGCCGAAACTTTCGCTCCTGCATCCCAATCACCTCTTCTACAACTTCGCCGGATTCTTCTTCTATCGACTGCTGCGGATGTTCGGCTGTGAAGTGCGCGCGATCGCGGCTTTGCAAATACTCAACAGCGTGTTGAGTGCGGTGTGCGCGGCGGTGTTGTTCGCGATTTTGAAAGACGTGTTGCGGTCTGTCTATCTATCCGTATGTCTGACGCTTCTGTTTTCGCTGTCTGCGACGTGGTGGAAGTTCTCAACTGATGCGAACGCTTACATTCCGAGTGTGTTGTTTCTGCTGTTGAGTTTTTACCTGGTGCTGCCGGATCGCAAACCGAGGCCGATACCGCTTGCTTTCATGTTCTTTTTGGCGATGTGTTTTCACCAACTCGCAGTCGTAGCTTATCCGGTGCTTGCGTTGGGTGTTTATTTGCAGGACGGGTCGGTTTCAATTAGACGACGGTTTGTTAACGCGGCAACGTTTTCTTTCGTGGCCGTCGTTCTGATCGTGAGCGCGTATGCGGTGGGATTTTATCTGACGACCGGAACATTTGATCTTGTGCGGTTCTGGCGTTGGACCACTTATTACTCAACCGACGCAGACATACGGTTCGATTTCTGGTCCAACCTTGTTTACTCGCTGCGTGGTCAGGTGCGATTGTTTTTCGGTGGGCGATTGAACCTGCTGCGTGGACTTGTCAATCCAGGCATCGTGCTGTTGCTGGCGATGTTCGTCGTCACAATGCTTTTGCTGATCGTTGCGTTGGCGTGGAATCTACCGTCATTTAAGAAGCGGCGGCGAGAAGCGTGGCTTGAGTCGCAACAAAAAACCATTCTGCTGCTCGCGCTTTTGTGGTCGAGTGTTTACCTGGCGTTTCTGTTTTTCTGGTTGCCGCAGAATACGTTTTACCGCTTGTTTTATTTGCCCGCGTTGATTCTGCTATTCGGAATTG
>DASZDV010000146.1:0-3399 GCA_035941575.1 Pyrinomonadaceae bacterium | reverse complement strand
CCCGCAGAATTCGCTCGTCGGAATAAATATTCGCGACGGGCTTTTACCTGAGTATCGCGACAAATTTGACGAGTATTTGCAGACTGTAATTAGTGAGGGATCGGCGCGCGGCGTGATGAAAGTCCGCACTGCCACAGGCGAAACGAGACTCTGGGAGTATTACAACACTCTTCGCACGGAAGGCGTAGAGAAGCCCATCATTCGTGGCATGGCCCACGACGCGACTGAGCGTCGCCAGGCGTTGAAGCGAGAAAAAGAAGCACGCATGGAGGCAGAGGCAGCGAATCGCGTCAAAGATGAGTTTCTCTCGACACTTTCGCACGAGCTGCGCACGCCACTCACGGCGATCATGGGATGGGCCGATCTTTTATTAAACGACGAAGTGGAACCGGAAAAACGCCGTCAGGCCCTCGAGACGATCTTTCGCAACGCCAACTCTCAATGCCAGTTGATCAACGATTTGCTCGAGGTGTCGCGCATTATCACCGGCAAATTGCGGCTCGAGTTTGTAGCTTGTGAGCTTAGTTCAGTCATCGAAGCCGCGGCGGAAAGTATTCGACCGACCGCAGAAGCCAAAGGCGTTCGTTTACAAATGCTCCTCGAACCACATGTTGGTCCAGTGTTTGGCGATCGCGAGCGTCTGCAGCAGATCGTTTGGAACTTGTTATCAAACGGCGTGAAGTTTACGGGCCGCGGTGGCGTGGTCCAGGTCATGCTGCAACGGATTAATTCACACATCGAGGTGGTGGTGAACGACACGGGCGTGGGTATCAATTCCGAGTTTCTGCCGCACGTGTTCGAACGTTTCCGCCAGGCAGACGGCTCGACTACAAGAACCTATGGCGGGCTCGGGCTCGGGCTCGCGATTGTGCGACACCTGGTTGAACTGCATGGCGGAACTGCATGGGCCGAGAGCGCGGGTGAACGTCAGGGTTCTACGTTCACCGTCAGACTGCCGGCGATGACCAATGACGACCATCCACTACCGGAGGAACTCAAACAACCGGCAGTCGCTGAAGTTGAAACACGAGACCAGCGACCTTCGTCACTTCAGGGTTTGCGTGTGCTGGTGGTAGACGACGAGATTGACGCGCGAACATTGTTGACGATGATGCTTGAGAAATGCGGAGCGCAGGTGGTTGCGGTCGGTTCATCGCGAGAAGGTTTGGAGTCAGTGGAGAGCTGGCAGCCTGATGTGCTAATTGCCGACATCGGCATGCCGGTTGAAGATGGGTACGGGTTGATCAGGAAAGTGCGGGCGTTACCGAAGAAGAAAGGCGGGCAAACACCAGCACTCGCGCTGACTGCTTACGCACGAACAGAAGATCGCGTGCGTGCGTTGTCGGAAGGTTACCAGGTGCATCTTGCGAAACCTGTAGATCGATTCGAACTCGCCGCAGTCGTGGCTAGTTTAGGCCACAGATAAAACGCGGGTTTGTTTACGGATCGGGAACTAAATCCGTTCGTAGTCCGTGTAAATCCGTGTTACTTAATCGCAGCCGGCCTTGCTTTCGGACAATTTCCGCCAGCGGTGGCCGTTGCCTATCGTCAGATCGTCCGCTTCACCGGGGCCGTCGCTGCCGGCGATATAAATCGGCAACTCCTTCACTCCCTGGTTTGCCCATGCCTCTTCGATAGGTGTGATTAGACGCCACTGTGCTTCCACCTCGTCACTGCGAATAAACAACGTTGCATCGCCGCGCATCACGTCGAGCAATAACATCTCGTAAGCGTCCGGCGATTCGACACCAAACACTTGCTGATAACAAAAATCCATGTGCACGGTCGCAGTGCGCATCTCGAATCCGGGTTGTTTTGCACCAAAAGTCACCGTAACGCCCTCATTCGGTTGAATGCGTAAGACGATTACGTTTGGCTCGATCTCGTCGGTCGGCGTGCGTGCAAACAATGCCTGCGGCGTACGTTTCAAGTGCACGGCGATCTCCGTGAGGTGGCGGGCGAGATGTTTACCCGTGCGCACGTAAAAAGGCACACCGGACCAGCGCCAGTTTGAAACCATAAACTCGACCGCGGCATACGTCTCAGTCACTGAGCCGGCAGCGACACCTTCTTCCTCTTTGTAACCTTTTACCTTTTCACCGTCGATCTCGCCTGGTCCATACTGTGCGCGCACCGTGCGTTCCGCAACCTGCTCAGGTTTCATGCGGCGAATCGATCGCAACACCTGCACTTTCTCTTCGCGAACTGAATCAGCCTCAAATGCTACCGGCGGTTCCATGGCAGTGAGCGTGAGAAGCTGTAAGAGGTGGTTGGCAACCATGTCGCGCAATGCACCGGCTTCTTCGTAATAACCGGCACGGCTGCCGACACCGGCAGTCTCGGCCGCAGTGATCTCAACATAGTCGACATAGTTGCGATTCCAGATCGGCTCGAACATCGAGTTGCCGAAACGAAACACGAGAATGTTTTGAACGGTATCTTTGCCGAGGTAGTGATCGATACGATAGACCTGACTCTCCCTGAATACTTCGGCAACGGTTACGTTCAGCGCTTTTGCTGATTCGAGATCGCGTCCGAACGGTTTTTCGATGACCACGCGGCTCCAATGCTCTTCTTCCTTCGCGAGTCCGGCTTCGCCGAGACGTTTGACGATTGTCGAGAAGAGCGACGGAGGGGTGGCCAGATAGAAGAGACGATTCTTGCTTGCACCTTCAGCGGCAAGCTCGTCGAGACGATCTGAAACCTGTTTATACGTGTTGCCGTCGTCGAGCTCGCCGGCCATGTAATGAAGACGCTCGGAAAATTTTTGCCACTGCTGTTCATCCAGATGCTCAATTTTTCCGGAATCCTCGAGGGCTTCGTGCACGAGCTTCTGAAACTCTTCTTCACTCATCGCGCTGCGGCCGACGCCAAGGATACGCACGCTATCCAAACATCCCATGTCTAACAATCGGCACAATGCTGGCATGAGTTTGCGTTTGGTGAGATCGCCTGTGGCGCCAAAGATTACTACCACGCACGGCTCCGCTTGTGGCAGTGTTGGTTGTTCAACTTGAACTGGATTTGGTTCGACGACTAATGCTGACATGGTAGTTCCTGTGCTTTGTGCTTTGTGCTTTGTGCTTTGTGCTGTGCTTTGTGCTTTGTGTAGCACCAAGTAATAAGTACTAAGTACTAATTGCTAAGTGCTAAGTGCTAAGTACTAAGTACAAAACACCAAGCACTAAATACAAACTACAAAGATCTTACTTCCGTTCCACATGTCCACCGAATTGCAACCGCATCGCGGACAAAATCTTATTCGCGAAATCCGCTTCGCCGCGCGAACTAAACCGCTGGAACAATGCGGCACTCAACACCGGCACCGGCACACCCTCTTCAACCGCCGCATTGATGGTCCAACGACCTTCACCGGAGTCGGAAACACGTCCCGAGAAG
>DASZDV010000145.1:0-7481 GCA_035941575.1 Pyrinomonadaceae bacterium | reverse complement strand
CGGTATGACTTCTTGTCAGGAACTAATTTGATTGATGATTCCTGAGCGTAGTAAGCCGCGCAGGAGTCGGGCCACTGCTCAGTATCACTCGCGACCCAAATGAATCCGCCGAGTGATGTGTATTGCTTGTCTCCTTCGTGAACTATCGTTTTAATTGAGATGCTGCCGAGCGCCGAAATGGGAAAACTGTAACTGGCGTAACCTTCGCGATCAGTAGTTACTTCGGTTGATGTCAGCTCGGTTTCGCGCGCTTCGTAGTCAGGATCGTATTCATTCTGCTTCTTCTCGACCTTGACGTGAGTGCGCGAAAGAAATTGCAGCGTCACCTTCGCAGGTACGGGACGACCTTCATAATCAGTAGTCGTTACTTTGATCGTCGCTGTTTGCCCAGGCGTGTAAACGTAGCGATCCGGAGTTGCGCGAACTATCGCGCTGCCGCGCGTTGCGACCAGATTTACACTGCCGTTGATCGTGCGGCGCGAAGCGTCCGTAACCTGCGCGTCCAGCCGGTACTGAAAATCCCAAACGTCGTCGTTATTGTTCAGCGGAACGTCAAAAGGTATTTCGAGACGTCCTGAAGCATCGAGTTTTCCTTCACCATCAGACACGAGGTCGCTGTAATAGTTTCCGTATTCGGAGTTCGCGACTTCATCGTCCTCTTCCTGTTCCGGTTCATCAGTCTCCCAGTAACTCGGATAATAACGAGAGCGGTAGATGTAGTACTTGACGTCTGCCTTCGAAACCGGTGCGCCAAAGAAGTAGCTCGCTTTGACTTCAAACTTCGACGGGTTACCTGCTGGAACAAACTTCTGCGGCGTAGTGACAGTCACCTTGTATTCAGGTTTCTTGTATTCGGCGACCTCAAAACTTCCGGTCGAACTGCCGTCTTCGGTTTCGGCTTCAATTTCGTAAGTTCCCAATGGCGCTTCTTCGCCGAGTGTCAACTCACCGTGGAAAGTGCCGCGTGATGAAAGTCGCAGTTCCTGTTCGTAGACACGAGCGTCGTTAGGATCTTTGACGCTGACGGAAACGGTTTGACTCTTGAGTGAGTGATAACGTCCCTGGTCGTCGAGTCGCCGGAGGATTCCTTTAAAGAACACCTGGTGCAGGGGACGATAGATCGGACGATCGGTGTAGATGTAGCCCTGGATGTTCTGATCGTCGACGCCGTTATCGGCGAAGTAGTACGACTCGAGATCCGAGATCGCGAAGTTCTCACGATGCGAGGCGAGAATCACGTAACTGTTGTTATCAACTTGCGGGATCTCAACATCATCCGCCGCTTCATCATTCGACTTCTTCTCGATCTTTGTGCGAAACACACCGTCGGCATTCGTGCGGCCGGCGGCCACTGTTTTCTGTGCTTTGACGATTTCAACCTGAGTGTCGGAGCGTGGCGCCCCAGTTCGTCGATCTACGGCATAGACCATCAGTTCGCCGTTTGGAGACGACTTTTCCACCATCGCCAGATCCGTCACCACAACGATCGTGTAAGCGCGCAGCTCTTGGCCCACCGCTTCAACGAGATAAACGCCTGGTTCGCGTTTGCCGAGCGGGACCATGCGCCGGTCATACACGTATTCAAGTGCGGGCAACGGCTCGCGCCAACTCGTGACCAATTGATTTCGGTTCAATAACGGAACTCGCGCGTAATCGGCGACGTTCAGCGGCGTTCGCTTTGGCGTATCGGGAGCACGAAACTTGTGATTGAAAGATCGGCGCGTGTCCTGTTTCAACTGCGTGCGAAAGTAATCTCGGATTCCCGAGTAGGCCCACGTTTTGATCGCGCGGACGCGTTCCAGGAATGATGGATTGCGCTTTAGCGTCGTTGTGATCTCCTCTTCTTCCTGTTCCCCGATTTGGTGAGGATTACTGAGTTGAGAGAAGAACTTCGCCGGATCGTTAACGCGGTAAACGCGGAAATCGAGATTGTTGATGCCGCGATAGTCGAGCCAGAGGCGTGCGTTTTCGGAAGTTCCGAACGTGCGGTTGCTGGACAGCGAGAAGTACGGCTTTGTTGATTCGACCGTCTCTTCAACCGGCGCAACATCCGTCGCCGCTGCGGCGCTGTTGCGCAAACGAAAATCAGCGAGCGACCACGCTGCGATGATCACTACTACATAAACAAGAATGGCCGACATGCGTGTGGCCTGAAAACGGATGCGGAGCACTTTCATTCCTCCAGTGAAACTTGCTGGTTAAGCAATTTGAGACGGTAGAAGCCGAGGAAGTTCGGATTCGTATCGATCGGGCGCCAGCGTTTGTTTGGGTGACCGTCCAAAACAGCGAGACGAACTTTCTTAACAGCGCCGCCATCTTCGGGTGCGGCGCCAGTGTGATAGACCACCCAATCGTGCTGTCCTTCGTTTGCGACGCGAGCGTCGCCGAGAAAAATCATGACGTGATAAGGAAACTTCTGTACGAAGGGTTGATAGAAGAACAGCAGGTCGCCGGGCTTGGCTTGCTCGCGATCACGGCTGATAAACGTGGCGTTGAAAAGTTTGAGTGTCTGTGCGTCGGCGAATTCAGAAAACTTTCCGGCTGCAAGATCCGCCGGACGGTAATTGCCGGGTGCAGTCCGAAAGAGTTTTTCGCCTAAGGGTTCGGAGCCGAGCTTGACTGAAACATCGGAAGCGACAGTTTCATAGCCTTCGCCCATTCGCTGGTACCACGCGCGATCGTGTGTTCGCAGTGCTTCACGCCAGGCGAAACGAACGAGACCGGCGCAATCGCGTTGCTCGGGGTTCCACTCGTCGCTCATTTTGTAAAACTGCATCTCCGCGATCGAGGTGAACCAGTTGCGAAAGTTCTCGCGGTCGTTGAAGCTGCGCAGTTCAAGCATGTCTGGTAGACCATCATGGTCCACATCTGCCGTGGGATCCGGCGAGAGGTTTGTTTCGGAGTCAGCGTGCTTGGCAACGTGATTGTGCTTCGAAGGACCCGGCATTGGTGAGACGCGACTGTTGGCGGAACGAGAGATGAACAGGGTGATTAGCAGTAAGGCCGGAGGAAAAACCAGCCACAGTGCCGAGCGCCGCCTTAATATTTTTCCAACGTCAAACATGAGACGGATTATGGCGATTAACGTTGGTAAGAAAAACGGACTTGGTAACGCCGCAAGGTCCGGTTAGCCCTTGTATTCAGGGTGAATCTGTACGGTGAAAGAGAGTGTGGGCAACCACAGTCTTTGCAATCACAAATGTGGATTTTTGAGTTCGATTAATGGGCCAAAAAGACTGTTGCAAATTCCAGCGGCGGCGGGTAGATTGAGTTTGTCGCTTATTAAGGTTGTGGTGCTCTCTCGACTTTTGGGGGCGTGCCCTGCCTCACCTAAGACTGCGGGGGAGGAAGAAAAAGTGCCGACCGGAACTTGCCCGGAATGTGATGCTGATGTTCATGTGGATTTGGACACGGACAAGGGCGAAATTGTGTCATGTGAAGAGTGCGGAACTGAGCTCGAGGTAGTTGGACTCGATCCCGTCGAATTGGACATTGTCGAAGAGGAGAGTTACGACGAAGACGAAGACGAAGACGAGTACTGAGATTGCCGACTGTCAATTGCTGAATGCCGATTGACTGTTGTCGCACAGAAGCAACAAATCGGAAATTGGCAATCGGAAATCGGCAATGCTACGGTTTTTCTGCCGCCCGATATTCGGTGCGGCTCTGGCGTAACGTTAATCCCCGCGGTCCCTCAACGCGAATCGTGTGCTGTTTCCCATCGCGTCTCTTTTCTTCCGGCGGATAAAAAGCCAACACGTAAGCTGAACTTACTTCCTCCGCCAGCGAGCGAAACAACGGCGCATAGTCTCTTTCATTAGCGTAGACATTTCTGCCACCAGTCAACTCCGCCAAACCGCTGACATCCAGCGGCGTCGGCAAAGGCGTTTGCTCAGACGAAGCCATGACTCGCGAGTACGAAGGCAAAGTCACTACAAAAACACTCACATCCGCAGCGTTGGCGCGTTCGATTACAGTCTTGGGAGAAACGGTGTCACCAACAGGAAAACCGTCCGTAACAACGAGTACTGTGCGTTTCATCAGGCGGCGTTCACGTGTCCGTGGTGCGCTTCGCACGAGCAACCGGATTGCGTCATCGACAGCATCGTAAGTATGCGTTGAAAGGCCGTTGGGAGCGTCGCGAGAGATGCGATCGAGCGAATCATCGAGTTTGCCTGGATCTGAGGTGAGCTTCTGAATCGTTTTCACGCGCATGCCAAACGTCATAACGGCGTAGACGACCGGATGTGTTGATAATTGGTTCGAGAACGACTGGAGCGCAAAGCGTAGCCGGTTCATTTCCTCGCCGGTCACACTGCCGGAAACGTCGAGCGCGAAAACAATCGCCAGGGGCCGCAATTCACCCTGCCGCTTTTCCAGTTGAAAAAATGAGATTGGCTGCTCGACGCCGTCGGAAAAAATGCGGAAGTCTTCCTGGCGTAGGTTTCTAATCGGCCGCCCGTCTGCATCTAACGCCGTGACATCGACTGAAACAAGATCAGTGTCGATGCGAACGACGTCTTCCGGTTCCTGTTCCTTTGGAAATACTTTCCGCGGTCGTTCAGTGTTCGGGGTGTTGGTTTGGGGCACACCGGGCGCGGCGAGAGCAATCAGCAGGAGGAACAACAGGGAAGTTTGCGCTGCAAAAGCCGCGGGTTTTTTCGACATTACTAGTATTTCCTGTGGGCGTCGTTCCGGATTATACGATATGATTTCGTTACAGATTACACGGATGCAGTACGTGGAGGAGTGCCTTTGAGGTTCAGGAAAACTGTGTTTGTTCTTGTCGTGATGCTTGCCGCCGCGGCGGTGTCACTGGCGCAAGACAAGTCCTTAGGCGCGATCAAGGGCAAAGTGCGTGTGGAAACTGGGACGCCGGCAGGTGTCACTGTTGTTGTGAGACGCGGCGAGACGGAAGTTACGCGCGTGGAGACGGCGAAGAATGGTGAGTTTTTGGTGTCGCGGCTTACGCCTGGGAAGTATGGTCTCACGTTTCGTAAGACTGGCTTGAGCATCGGCACGATAGAAGACGTCGAAGTTAAGGCAGGGAAGACTCGCTCACTCGGCGACCGTCTGGTACTCACAATTGATGAGGGTTCGATCGCTTTCCTGAGTGGCAGCGTGTTCAACGCAGACGGCCGCAGCGTGCCGAATGCCAAGGTTGAGCTTGCACGCATTCTTGACGACGGATCGGTGAAGAAGATCGACGGGCGGGTTACGACGGAAACGGGATCGTTCAAGTTTCGGTTGTCGCCGGAACCAGGAAAGTATCGTGTCAGTGTGAAGAGTGATCACGGTGAGCCGATCAGCAAGGACGTCGAGATCGACGGTGCGGCGGTTTATCGCGTTGCACTTTCACTCCCGCCAAAATCCTAATTTCTAATCATGCCTAATGATGAAAGGCAGCGTGAAGAGTTTCTGACCGCGCGACAGCTCGCCGCATTTCTTCAGGTCAGTGAATCGACCGTGCGGCGGCTGGCAGCGAAACGTCGCATTCCTTCCGTGCGACTCACGCCGCGGATTATTCGTTTCCATCTTGATGCGGTGCGTGAGGCGCTGGAGGTTCCGCGTCATCGCATTCGTCATGGCGAGTACACTGATCGCGTTGACGACGCTCAACTCTCGTTTGACGACCTGTTAACGCTGAGTTGAGCCGTAGCCGCGTTAGCGGCGGCCGGGATTGAACTCAACCCACTGGTTGTTCTGTTTGACGTAAACGCGCGGCTGGCGGATTTTGAATCCCTTACCAAACGCGGGATTCTGCGCCAGAAACTTTTTCACCGCTGATTGATCGCCGGTCGCGACGCGCCACTTTCCCTCTTCACGAATCAAATACTGTTGAACGACAATTTTGCCTTCCGCCTGAATCGGCGCAACGACTCGTCCGTAAAGCACGGTGTCAACCACCGCAAGGTTCCCCGAAACTTTCACCGCGCCAATGTCCAGACGATCGAGTTCGTAAAAGTCCTGAGCGCGCTGTAACGCGCTGACAAACCGGTCACGCGACATGCGGCTGCGCGACGAACCAGGCAGCAGATCGTAAAGTCCGGAATAGTTTTTGGACTTCAACTGTTCGAACACGCTCAACACTGTGCTGCGCACGTCAGAAGCATCCGACGCATACGCCGCACCGGCAAAAACCAGCAGCACCAACATCAGTCCCGCAAATCTACGATTGCTCATCATCAATGTCCGCATCTGTTTCATCCGTCTTATCCGTGGCGGCTAACGTCTGCCGCAACCGAACCCTGTAACTCAAAAACCACGCCACCGCCCCCACTGTCGCCGCGATAAACGCTTTCTCATAATCATCTCGCAGTAACACGAGCAAGACCGCAGCTACACCGCACAACGCCGAGACAATTATCCAAAACGTCTTCACTTGACCGTCACCGGGAGTATCAAGTCGATCGTCCCAGGAGGGTAACAAACCTGATCGTCACATGCCTGGACGCGCAGTTTGGCGGAAAGGTTGTGTTGTCCCGTCTCAGCGGACCGTCCAGCCTTGAGCATCGCTTTAACAAGCGTCTCACCTTCGTAAACCTTCAACGGCCCTTCTGCAAATGAAAACTTTCTCGTCAAGGGATCCGGATAACGAATGAAGTCGACTGAAAGCCCGCCCGCAGGCGGAACCTGAAGTTCGGTGGCTATTAGATAAGGATAGCTCGGCGGATTGGCGTTAATGTGATAGCCGTTCTGTATTTCCAGACGAACGGTTGCATACCCCGATGCGCCTTTCGCGAGTGTTACTTCCTGCGGTGATGCTTTGACTACACCGGTCGACGTGACTCTTGGCGGCTCGGCGCCGGTGGCGGATACGGGTTGATTAGTATTTGCCGCCGGCTTCGCGCACGCCGCCAACAACAAACAACTGAAGACAATAAGTTTCCTCAAATGAACTTTACTCTCCGTGGCTCATTTTGAAGGCGCAACCGACAACGCCTCGGCCAGACGCATGCGTTTGGCTCGCCGAATAAAATAACGGAGTAGCAGAGCGCCGGGCAAAAGCACCAGCACACTGATCGGAATCATCATGATGGCGAAGCGCACGAAGAAGAGAACGATTGCGGAACCGACGTCGATGCTTTCCGACACTGCGTCACGAACGCTGCGCCCAAATCCGGTGGTGCTGACTACGACGATCGGTTTCGGCGTTGTGATGTTCACCGTGATCGTCGACAAGCTCGAACGGTTTTGGAGAAAGCGTTTGCGCCCCTCGAGCTTTTCGATGTCGGTGCGCACGTCTGCAATTTGACGTTGCACTTCGAGCGCGTCGGTTATTTTTCCTGCCTGCCGCATGATTTGCAGGAACTGCGCTTCCAGCGCTCTTTGCGTCTTGATGCGCGCTTCGAGATCGATGAACTCTTCGGTGACGTCCTGGCCCGTTATGTTTTCGTTGCTGAGGTTGGATGCCAGTCCGCGGATCTTGTCGAGTGCGCCGCCAAACTGATTTTCCGGAATTCGAACCACGAGTTTGATGT
>DASZDV010000144.1:0-2684 GCA_035941575.1 Pyrinomonadaceae bacterium | reverse complement strand
GAGCTTGTCGGCTACTTCACGATACGAAACGTCTACTCCGTAAACTTCAGTGTAAAACGCGCGCGCCTGCTTGTAATCACCGAGTTGTTCGTACGCGGCGGCAAGCTCATAACGCAACGCCTGATATTCATCTTCACTATGGCCGGGCGCTGACAATCCCTTCTTGAACCAGATTACGGCAGCTTCAGGCATGCCCTTCTGCACAAAACAGTGGCCGAGCATATTGCAGCATTGCAAAAAACGCGAAGTGCCGTCACCCGGCTTCACCAGCGCAACGGAAGTTTGAAACTCCTGAATTGCCTCGTCCATCAAGTCCATCTCTTTGTAAGCGGTGCCCATGTTGTAATGGGTCTCGAAGTCTTCTTTGACTTCATCGCCCTCTTCGGCAGCGCGAAACTCTTCAAACAACTCGGCCAAACCCGCGTCGATGCCACCCGCAGGCTGATTGTTTCCGGCCGCAACCGGCTCGCTCGCAAGCGCCGCGTACGCCGGTTGATCGGCGAAAGGTACTGCCTCTTCGACTCGTGCCACGGGCACTTCGTCAACACCGCCAAACTCAAACACTGCTGCGTCCTCGACAACGGGCTTTCCACCAGTCGAAGCAAGCTTCTCGCGTCGCGCCTGGATGTCCGGATGTGAGCCAAACTGGCGTTCGAGCATTTCAAGCGTATCAACCGCGATGTCGGAATAGCCCTGCGCGATGTAGAAATCGACGCTTTCGAGCTCCTGGCGCATCATGTTTTCAAGTCTTGCCTCATCATCAGCAGCAAGAGTTGCACCAGCGGGCTGCTTTTCGGCCGGAGTGGAACTGATACCGAAATCAACGACTTCCTGAAAACCAGTCGCATAACTTCTGTCGTCTTCGTTCAGATCGGCAAACGACGCCGTCGGATCGGAGAACGTAGAACCGGGCGCAGCATTTGTTTCGAACTCGTCTGTGATCTGCGCGACGGGCTGTTGCATCTCGTCCTGATCGTCAACGACGGCAAACGTTTCAAACTGCGGCACGTCACTCGCCGGCTCTTCGAGGCGTGAAAGATCTTCGGGTGATTCGTCCGGTAGCCCGCCAAGTAGATTGAGGCGGTCGAGATAACGCTGTTCGTCAGGCGCGAGCCGCACGAGTTGCGTCAACGCGTAACGTTCCTCGTCAACAAGCTCCGACGCTTCGGCAGATTCAGCGAGACGTTCGAGCGCGGAACGAAGCGCATCCATGTCACGCTGCCACCAGTGAATACGCACGAGCATTCGCAACGCGCCGACATGATCGGGATTGAGAGTGAGCACCTGGTTAACTATTTCGAGTAACTCTTTCTCTTCGCGCCCGGCGAGCATGCGCTCGATGATGGTTGAAAGAATACGAACGACTTCATCAACCTCACCAAGCTTCAGATACAAACGCGTGACTGGCAGGTACTGTGTGTAATTCGAACTGTCCTGCGCCATCAGCAACGACGTGGCCCGTTCCGCGCCGCGTGGATCTTCCGCTTCCAGGTAAGCGCGTGCGAGCATCGAGCACAGTTCCTGATCTTCCTCTTTCCCTTCGACTGCACGTTCGAGCACTTCGGCAGCTTCGTCGGCGGTGCCGCGCGCGATGTGCGATTCGAGCATGCCGCGTAGCGCTTCGCGATCGTCACGCACGAGTTGCAGCGCCCTCGAATAAGCTTCGAGCGCTTTTTCGTGAGCTCCTGTCTGATGCAGACGGTTCGCTGCCTGCACAAATGCCTCGGCCGCCTCACGGCGCATGTTTTCTTTAACGTAGCCGTCAGCGAGTTTGAGACGAATCTCAGTGTTGTTTGGATCGAGGTCCGCTATCTTGTGGAGAACGTCGAGAGCTTTTTTGTTATCGCCAGACCGTGTATATGCGTCGGCGACGATCAGGTATTGCGCGCGCGCATCATGGACGAGTCCTTGCGAAGCGTAGAGTTCGGCAAGTTTGTAAGCGATGATCGGATCGCGCGTGCGGATACGCTCGATCTTTTTGTACATCGCTATGGCTTTTAGATTGAATTCCTGGGCGCTGTAGTGTTCGGCGATACGTTCAAAGCAGGAAACAGCCTCTTCCTTTTTGCCGGCGCGAACGTAGAGATCACCCAGCATGTTCAAGGTGGTGAGATCATCGGCGTCGTGCTCGACAATCTGCCGATACTCCTTGATTGCTGCGTTGATCTTTCCTTGAGAAAGGAATTTCTCAGCGGCTTTTAGAACCTTCGCTTTATCGAAAGCCATTAGGAATCTTTTGTATCATTAATACGGAAGTCGGCGGCTTCAGCGGTAGCAGCGGGCAGCGGGCAATGCTACTTAGATAAGCTCTTGTCTAAAACTCCACTACGGCAAACGGCCGCGAGATACGCTAACATGCGTAAATAAAGGGTGTCAACGCAGCTATTTACTGAACATTTGGGTCAGCGAATCGCGCTCGCGGGGCTCGTTATTTACGCAGCTTTTGCACCTCATTCCGTGGCTGCCGCGACCATTGGAGTCGCCATTGCCGGAGCCGGCTGGGTGCTCCGAATCGTCGCGACGCGGCGTCTCGGATTGAGCCGCTCGCCCTTCGATCTTGTCATTGTGCTCACATTGCTGTGGACGACAGCTTCCTCACTCTTTTCCCAGGAACCAGACATCAGCATCGCGAAACTGCAATCGTTGTGGTGTGTGTTCCTGTTCTACTTGACGCGCGCCGTGAT
>DASZDV010000143.1:0-3075 GCA_035941575.1 Pyrinomonadaceae bacterium | reverse complement strand
ATTGCGCTCAAAGAGATCCGCAAGCGTGTTCCAGATGTTCCAATCGTCGCCGACATTCACTTCCATTACAAACTGGCGTTGATGGCGCTCGAGGCCGGAATCGATAAGTTGCGTCTGAATCCCGGCAACATTGGCGCGCATGAACGTATTCGCGAAGTCGTGCGTGCAGCGCAGGCGCAAAAGGTTCCGATTCGCATCGGTGTGAACGGCGGCTCGCTCGAGAAGGATCTGTTGAGGAAGTACGGCACCGCAACGGCGGAAGCGATGGTCGAGTCGGCCTTGCGTCACGTGAAGATCCTCGAGGACCTCGACTTCACCGATATCATCATTTCCTTGAAGGCTTCAGACGTACATCGCACTGTTGCAGCGTATCGATTGCTTGCTGAGAAGGTTGATTATCCGTTTCACCTTGGCGTCACTGAAGCCGGCACCTCATTCAGTGGTACCGTGAAATCGTCAATTGGTCTCGGCATCCTGCTTCACGAAGGGATTGGCGACACGATTCGAGTTTCACTTGCAGCCGAACCTCAGGACGAAGTTCGCGTTGCATGGGAGATCGTGAAGTCACTCGGATTGCGAACGAGAGGCGTGACCGTTGTTGCTTGTCCAACTTGCGGCCGGCTCGACGTCGATAACTTTGTCGGGATAGTCACAGAGATCGAACGGCGCCTCGCTCACATTGAAGAGCCGCTGCATCTTTCGATTATGGGGTGCGCGGTAAATGGTCCCGGTGAGGCGCACGACTCGCAACTCGGAATCACATTCGGACGCGGCGTGGGAATGATCTTCAAAGACGGCGTGCCGATGCGGAAAGTCGCCGGTGAGAACATCGTCGAAGCGTTCGTAATGGAAACCGAGAAACTCCTCGACGAGCTTAAGAAACAGCCTTCTCAATCAGTCCAGCCTGAACTCGTCTCGATTAACAGATAACGCTCCAGGACCTAACGAACTTTCGGTCTCTTCTGTGCCGGCACGTCGCCCGCCATCGTCAAAAACAGCGAGTCGGTAGTTACTTTTCGATTTATGTTGACGAGCAGTTGCTCGCGTACATCTTCAATCTGAAGAATCCAGTCAGCCGCGCGCCTGGCATCGATTCGTTTACTGATCTTCTCGAGCTCCGGAGACAGGTCTTCGTTCACCAGCAGCTCTGGTTTCACGCCCAACGACAACATCCACGCATCACGGATCAGCGTTTCCAGCACGTCCAGTCGTTCTTCAAACTCATCCTTGTACTGCGCTTCGTTGAGTTGTTCGGCTGAGCGAAGCAGTTGCGCGCGATCGTTGGTCATCACCAAAGCATTCAACACGCCGAGCATCGCTTTACGTTGCGAGGTGAACGTCACCATGTCGCTCGACAAGGCGCGACCGATGCTTCCGCCGGCGGCACGCGCGCGCAGTTTGGCGGTTTTACTATCGGAGAGTTTGTTGGTGAGTAAATGCTTCTCGATCTCGGCGGGTGTGAGCGGCGCGAAACGGATCATCTGACAGCGCGACAAAATTGTCGGTAACAACATCGCAGGCCGCGCAGTGATCAAAATCAGGTGCGACGTTCGCGGTGGTTCTTCGAGAACTTTCAACAGCGCATTTGCCGAAGCGTCGTTCAGCTTGTCTGCTTCGTCGATCAGAAACACGCGTGCTTTTCCTTCAAACGGCCGGAAGTTCGCTTCCTGCTCAATCTTGCGCATCTGCTCCACGCGCAATACGCGTTTCGGAGCGATGACGAGTCCAACATCCGGATGATCGGTCCAGATTATCTGCGTCCACTCGTCCGCATCTTCACGCTCGGGATAGTTCAACCGGCCGGTGCGTACACATGACGAACAAACACCACACGCTTCGCCGTCTTTCGGCGTGCGGCAATTCAAAGCCTTCGCTACTTCAAGCGCGAACAGCTTCTTGCCGACGCCTTCTTCACCCGCAAAGAGCAACGCGCCCGGCAAACGGCCGGAACTCATCATTCGCTTTAATGCGTCTTTGACGCGCGTGTTGCCGGTCAGCTCACTGAACATTCGAAAGCTGCCCTCGGCTTTTTAAAAAGGGAACGATCACTTCTTTTACTCGCTCATGAGTGCGCTCGACTGGACCACTCGTGTCAATCACCTTAACGCGTCCAGGTTCAGCTTTTGCGATTCGCAAGTACGCATCACGGACGCGTGCATGAAACTCCGCGTGCTCGATGTCGAGACGATCACGTGCGCTCCTTCCCGCAGAGTTTCTGCCTGACGAGCGCCGCGTTGTTCGGGTCACTGACTCCTCGACGGAAACGTCGAACAGCAACGTCAGATCGGGCTTCAATCCACCGGTTGCGAGTTGCACGATTTGAGAAATCAGTTCCGGCGGAAAACCTCGTCCGGCGCCCTGGTATGCGACAGTCGCATCCGCATAACGATCCGAAATCACTACGGTTCCGTTTTCGAGCGCGGGAAGAAGTTTGCGTCGCACGTGTTGTGCGCGATCGGCGGCGAAGACAAGCAATTCGGTCAACGGATCCACTTCTTCATGCGCGTCGAGCAGTGCTTCCCGCAAACGCAGACCCAACGTTGTTCCGCCCGGTTCGCGTGTCGTCAGAGCATTACAGCCGTGAGCGCGTAAAAAAGTGTTTAGTAACCGTAGTTGGGTTGATTTTCCGCTTCCGTCTATACCTTCAAAGGTAATGAAAGTTCCAGGCACAATTCCCTCTGGGTTGGGTGAAAATTGCTGCGAGAGTGTAAACGAATGTTAAGCGCCATGCGAGCTTGCGTCGTCGGCGCGAGCCTCGCGGGCCTGTACTTCAGCGGCGTGCGAATGTAGTTCACCAGAAGCGCGGCGTGTTTGAGAAATGGTGGAGATGGCGTGCTTGAAGATGAGCTGCTCCTGGCTTCCTGATTCGAGCAGTACTGAGAACTTGTCGAAGCTGCGAATACGGCCGGTGAGTTTGGCGCCATTCAGGAGATAGACTACGACCGCCGTTTTCTCGCGACGTACTGTGTTGAGAAAGGCGTCCTGAATATTTTGCGGTGCCTGTTTGCCGTCCGACATGTTAGAAGCCCGGTATGCATCTGTTATAGCGCGCAGGTTGCAATCAGATTACAACAG
>DASZDV010000142.1:0-3387 GCA_035941575.1 Pyrinomonadaceae bacterium | reverse complement strand
CCACGGAGAGAGCGTGTTCGTTCCCTGCGGAGCGCCGAAGGCGCGGAGAGAAGGTAGCCAGGGGCGGCGAAACGCCGCCCCTGGGATCTAAGAAATAAAAGAAAAAAGGCCTGAAAGGCCGACAGAATTCAGGCGCGGAGGTCAGCCGGTTACTTAACCTGCTTCGGCGCCGAAGGCGCGGGCAAAAGCGCGAGAACCTACCTGTGTTTCAGCATCTCCCGGTGAATGTGTGCGATCTCTTCAGCCGGAACTTTGGGTTGGCGATCGTAGGTGAGCAGCCCGTTGATCTCCTGTTCGATGTCCGTGAGCTGCGTGTAACAGAACCCCGCAAGAAACGTTAACGACGCAATTCCTTTCATGAGGTCTCGATACTTCTCCACCAGCTCTTCAGGCTTCTCAAACGAATCGTAAAAACGATAAAGCACGTCTCGCTGTTCGGGCGGAATGTCAGGCGGAATAGCGAGAAATCCTCCAACCTCTGACAACACAACCGGCTGCCCGCGATACTTGGACCCGCGCGCGAACAGCGGCTTCTCACCGATCCACACAGTCGACGGCAAGTCGTCACCTGAAAGCGTTTTCTGATAACGGTTCACCAGCACCTCTGACGAAGGCGAGTAATCGTGAATCGCGCATACATCGGCGATATCCGTGTGCTCCCAACCGTCGTTATCAATCACCGGACGCGTCTCGTCGAGACGACGCGTCGTGCGCACCATTCGTTCGATGAAGGCATACTGCCCGGCGTGCTGCTGGGCCAACTGCGGAAATCCCATGCTCTCGTTCACCGGCACCCACGCGACGATGCACGGATGGTTGTAGTCACGCCGAACCGCGCGTTGCCATTCCGCCGACAACTTTTCCTCTGCCACGAGCGACCACTCGCGGGCATTCGGCATCTCTTCCCAAACCATCACACCGAGACGATCGCACCAGTAAAGCCACCGCGGATCTTCAATCTTCTGATGCTTCCGTATGCCGTTATAACCAAACGCCTTGGCCCAACCGATATCGGTTTGCAATGCTTCGTCAGAAGGAGCGGTGAGATAACTCTGCGGCCAATAGCCCTGGTCCAGTACCATCTGCAAGTAGACGCTCGAACCGTTAAGTAGAAACTTTCCGTCGCGAAGTTCGATCCCCCGCAGGCCAAAGTACGACTTAACTTCGTCAAGCAGTTCTGAGCCGTCATACAGGCGCACACGCAAATCGTAGAGGTGTGGTGATTCAGGCGTCCACAACTTCGCGTAAGGAATATTCAGCACCAGATGGCCCGTCGCTACTGCTGTACGAGCTTCGCTGCGCGTAACAAATCGATCCTGATCGGTTACTTCGACCTCGACGCGCCACGCCGATGAAGGCGCGTGCAGGTAGACCATCAGTTCTACAAGATTGCGGTGCGCGTGAGTAACGATACGAAGTTCTTCGATACGTAACGAAGGTACTGGCTCGACCCACACGGTCTGCCAGATCCCGGTCGTGCAGTAATAATCGATCTCCTGCGGCAGACCCGTTGCTGACTGTTTGCCGCGCGGCTGTTGTGGATCTTGTTTGTCTACGACGCGAACTGTCAGACGATTGACACCGGGTTTGATGTACGGCGCGATGTCGAATTGAAACGGGACGTGTCCGCCCTGGTTGTGACCGACTTCCTGCCCATTGACCCAAACGGTCGATGAATAATCGACCGCGCCGAAGTTCAACAGCACGTCGCGGTCGTGCCAGTCCGGCGGGAGCTCGAAACTGCGCGCATACCAGACGTATTCGTGAATTGATTTATCGTTGATGCCGGACAGATCGGTCTGGTAGGCAAAAGGAACAATGATGCGGCCGGGCAATTTCCGTCCGTCATGCCAGCCGAGTTGCAAACCCTCGTTCGCGTCGTCGAAAGCAAACTCCCAATCGCCGTTGAGATTAAGCCATGGGTCGCGAACAAATTGTGGGCGTGGATATTCTGGGCGGGGAACCGCTGCTTCTTCGGCCATAGACTGAGAGTATCAGCAGATCGTCATAACGCGCAGTGACGGAGTGGCGCCTTTTGCCGTTCGTAAAAGTAGTTTTCCAAACCCTGTTCCAACGAGGGCATCAGAGTGCCGCGTTCGCTCGAGAGTGCGCTAAAGAATGGACGTTGTGCTGCCAGACTCAGCGACGCATTCGGACGTCCACGCACGTGCGCGCGATTGTTGCCGCCCATTTCCGCCACGAGTGCTGCGAACTCAGCCCACGTCGTCGCCCCGCAATTGGTGAGATGCCACAGACCGTGCTCGCCATCGATCAGCAAATCGAGAGTTGCGTTCACCAGGTGAGGCACGTACGTGGGCGAGACAGTCACATCGTCTGCGGCGATAAACTGATTGCCGGTTGCGAGCGTTCGCAGAACCAGGTGAGCGAAGTTGAACTCATCCCATGGTCCAAAGAAGGCACTCGTACGAACGATCAGCGCTTCGGGATATTGTTTCAGCACTTCCGCTTCCGCTCGCAGCTTGCTTAGTCCATAAACGTTCAAAGGCGAACCCTCGTCGCGTTCGATGTAAGCCTCACCTTTGTTGCCGTCGAAGATCAGATCGGAAGAGAAGGTGACGAGTGGTATTTCGCGAGATGCGCACACTGAAGCGAGATTGGCCGGTCCGGAAACGTTCTCGCGCATGCAGCGGTCGACGTCCTGTTCTGCATCGTCGACCCGGACATAACCCGCTGCGTTGATGATGGCCCAGGGAGCAAAACGATCGACAGCAGTTTTCACTGACTCAAGCTCGGCGATGTCGAGTTGTTGACGTGGCAATAGGTAGTAAGAAAGTCCGCGTTGTTCGCAGATACGCGCGAACGCTTTGCCGAGTGTGCCTGTCGCTCCCGTGATCAGAAGCGCCCGGCCAAGCTGACCGCTGCGGCTCGTATGGCGAACGCTTGCCGTAATCTCGTGCGAATCATCATTGGAAGCGCGTGGGTGCAATCGATCAAAACGCCGCCACCAGCCGGAGCTGTCCAGTACCGGATGATCGTAGTCCTCTCCTGCCGCAAGCATTTTCAGCATTGTTGCGAGCGCGGTTGGCCGTGGGACTGTGCTGCGCAGATCGAACACACCCGACTCGTAACATCCGTGCGCTCTCGTCAACAGGCTGTTCCAATCAAACGAACCAAACGCGGACCATGCGGTGACTGCGCGAATGTCTACGGCTTCATCACGCAGGGATTGAGCAGCGTCCCAGATCTCCTTGAACCAGCGTAGTTGTTCTTCTCGGGTGCACGCGAGATGCGCTTCGGTTATCGCCAACGGACGTTGGTAACGGTCCCACGCTTCTTTGAGCACGTCTTTGGGATCCAGCATTCCAGCCGGACATGCACGGACTGCCTCGACGTCAGCGTAAACCTGCTGTCCGTTTCCGCCGTGAC
>DASZDV010000141.1:0-10209 GCA_035941575.1 Pyrinomonadaceae bacterium | reverse complement strand
TCTCAGCACGGCTTTCAACGAAGCAGGGTCAGCAACGCGCGCGATGTCAAGAGAAGAAGCTGCGTTGAGTTGCGCTTTCGCCGATCTCGAATTAACGGCCAGGCGTTCCTGTTCGACCTTCAAACGATTGGCGAGATCCTGAACCGCGACGCGCGAGATCTTTAACTGTAGTTCGGCGACGAGTTGTTGTTTTCCGAGCACTTCGTCGGTGTCGAGCTGCAGTTTTGCCTGGCTGTATTGCGAGTTGATGGTGGCTATATTTGCCTTCTGCGTCATCGTGTCGCTTTCGAGCTTAACGCGCAGGTTCTCTTCATCGGCTTCCGCTGCTTTTACCTGGAACTCTGCATCGATGGCTTGTTGTTCCAGTTGGGGATTGGAAAGTTCGACAATGATGGTCGATGGATCGACTTCCGCGCCGGCCTGGATGGGGATCGTTTCCACGCGTCCTTCCGCGGGGGCCGGCACCCAGCGCGTCACTTGGGGCACCAAGGTTCCGTTACCTCGCACATCACGCACCATCTCGCCGCGCTTGACGGTATCGATCACTGTGGTGGAGCGATCAATTGCCGGGGCGGCGGGCTTCAGTTTCGTAAGGCCGTAAGTGATGCCACCGATGGCCGCGAGGCCGATCACAATCATGATGGCGGTGCGAAGATTCTTCTTGAGCTTCGATTTAGGGGCTTTCTTGATGTCCATAACGCGTCTACTTCAGAAATTGTGGAGAGCTGTAATAGCCAATTGAGAGAGCGGCGATTCGCGCGCGAAGTGACGGAGCCGACTTAACTAGCTAAAACTTCACGCACAACTATACAGTTCTCCGCCACGGAGATAAACAAGGGGCGTGCCAGCTTGAATCAGGTGGTTTTTATTGGGGAAAACGCCCGAAGGGTGAAGTTTGAGGTGCTTCAGACGTTTCGCTAGCGGGATCAAACGATCCCACTTTCGAGATAGTTCTTTACGAGAGATTGCGCGGTTTGTACGAGGAGATGGATTCAACTGCGGCTTTGAACCGCTCGCCAATCGACAGTTAAGGTTGCCCGCTGCCGCGATCGAACAGACGCTCCAGTGCGAGCACCAAACACACGCTGATCGACAAAACCACGGTGAGATCTTCCGGTGTTCCACCGTAAAGATAAGCAGTGTGCCGGATCTCGGGATCCGATAAGAACTTGAACCCGGCGTCTTCAAAGTTTAGAAATGAGCGGTACGAAGATAACCACCAAAAGATGTGAACGCCCAACGCCGACGCCAACCCAATGCTCGTGATCACCCTGCAAGAAATAGTTCGTCCGAAGGCAGCAAACATAGGAACTGACAGTGCGACCATCGTTATGAATCGAGGAAAGTGCGCCGGCGGTGGTCTCAAGATACAACCGATGAACACCATACCGTCGACAACGTAAGTTCTATTGGCGTTTATTTGCTGGGCAAGTATGGTTTCGAAATTGAATACGGCGAGGAGCCAAGTCGAGACGATCAGGTGCGCAACCCAATCAGCTTTCGAATAGCCCCGCAATAACTTTTCCCACGCCGTTGTCATGAATGGTTAGACAACACGGCGCGCGAAAGGTTCCGCGCCTTGCGCTTCTGGCCACAAACATCATCTCAGCGTGAGGACACAATTACCTCTGTTAACTCCCTGATCGTTGTTCGCTTCTGGAGGCCTAAGGTCCGCGTGATGAGATTTCCCTGTGGTATCTCAACTCCAAAGATGTGCTGAACGTGCTTCAGGAATTGGAGAGACTGCGTTGGCAACAGGTATCCGATACGCGCGTCGAGGCGAACCGATCTGCGGGACACGCCACCGTACATCATCAGTGCTCGTCGCAGTTCGTGAAAAACAAAGGTTGTGTCGCAGACACCGTCGGGCCGTTGACGCAGCGTGAAGCCTTGCTCGAGCAACCTTCGCCATAGATAGCGGGCTGTTTGCCCAACCGTATACATCTCTTGTACGTCGCGATCCGGAATCGAAATCGCGAAAGCGTTCTCCATACTAATCACAATTTCAACGTCTTCGAGGCTGTCAGAAGCCTTGAGCAGGTCACCTATCCATGCGGCATGCCAGTGGTAATCGATTTCATGGCATAGTTCGTCTCTAACGATTCGCTCTACCTCGGCATAAATGTCGACGATGGATCGGCCGTCAGCGTGTCTAGTTAATCGTGTCTCGACCAGCTCCGCTAGAGTCGTATTCAATGCCGCTGCCTGTAGTTCAGCAACAGTTAGTTCTACGTCTAACTCGTACTGCAACGCACGCTTTAGCTGATCAGCCCACCGCGGATCGTTAATTTGACTTGCAAGTGGCGCGTCGTACACAACTGCTGCGCCAAAACAACCGCGTATGACGCTCTGCAAGATCTCAAGAGTTTTCGAACTGCTCATGACAGGTACCTCCGAGTAGACTCCTTGCTTTGTGAGTACTGCGTTACGAAGTTTTCTGAATTACAAAAGTGTTCGAGACTTCTTTAAGACGAATGCCGGTCCAACCGTCGTCGATAACTTCGAGGACCTGGGCGCCGGCGCGTTGCGCGATCTCAAAAATTCTTCTTTGAGGCAAAACGTGCATCTCAATCTCGCGTCTGGGCGCGTCGTGCGTGAGGTAATTCGTCACTGAGAAACTGTAACCAAGACGGTAGGTCGGCACCTGAAAGAAAGCGATGCCGCCTGGATTCAGTGACCGAATCAGTCGTTCGATAAGAAACGCGATCACCGGCGGCGGATTGTGTTGCAACACCAGCATCGAGAACGCAACGTCTACTTTCGGAAGCTCCTCAATGTCACGCACGCGCTTCGTTTGGCCGAACGTAACGTTCGAGATCTCTTGCGACTTGAGATAGTCCTCGGCATGTCGCAGATGCGATAGCGAAATATCGTAAGCGTTTACCTTTTCAAACCGCTCTGCCAGATGCCGCGTGATGCGTCCGACTCCGCAACCATAATCCAGGCAAGTCTTGAAGTGACTGTAGTCAACACCGTTTCTTTCTAAACTGCCAAACAGTTGCGCAACGTGCTGTGCGCCGGTGCGATAGAAGTCGTCTTTGTTGTCTTCTATGTTTGACTGCCGGTATTGATCCGATATCACCACCGACCAGTGCGGCTCTGTTTCACCAAGCTGATGCCACGTCGATTGAACGTAATCGAATAAGCGTTGCAATTGGTCGTCGCTGCACGTGTCTTCGATCGACATTGCAGGCTCGTCGCCGATCAGTACCGGAATGTGTAACGCGGGATTGTTAACTCTGAACTCGGTCGAGTAGATGAAATTGTCGCGTAGTTCACGTGTGGAGGAACACTTCCGCAAATGTTCTTCGATCACCTGTTCGCTTTCAGGTTCACGATCGAGAAAGAGACGATAAGCCCAGACGACGGCTTCGCGAGTCAGGTTTTTTAGAGGAGACGGCGCACTGCGATCCGCACCGCGTGATCGAGTGGCTCGCAGTCGGAAGAAACTCATCCCGTCACGCTCTTATGGCTGGTGGGAGTGTGCAAACTCAGCCGCGGCGTGCGCATGCGCTGCCGCCACGCGCTTCGCGTGCCTTCGTCTTCTTCAAGCTGCGCCAGCAGCGCACTCAATGGTTCACCACCCAACTGCCGCATCTTGATGTACAGAAGCGCAGGCACGATCGCGATTAACGGCACAACGAAGATGTTCAATAGTCCCAGCACCTGTTGATAAAGCTGCGCCGTCAACGACCGTGGTGGAGCGTTGATTCCCACTCTGAATCTTCCAACGATAAGACTCACCGTCATCGGAATAACGATCTGAAGCACTGAAACGATGATGATCGTGCGCCAGGAACGCGACGCCAGTTCGCGCGCACGTTTCATCGCCGCCTTCTTCTCCAGCCCCTCGAGCAGCACGACGGGCGCGTACAATGAATATCGTATCCAGACGATTATTCCGGGAACGATCAGCAGCAGCGACGCGAGAAGAATTCGCAGCGTCACGCGGATAACAGTCTTAACAAACGGACGCCAGCGCTTTCTCAAGACGCGAAACGCAACCCGCAGTTGCACCGGCCGCAAAGGCGCGGCTGCCAGTTGCGTGACAATTATTCCAGTCACACCCGAGATTACTGCGCTCGAAACCATATAAGCGAGGATATGCGTCAGAGCAATAATCGCGACGCACACGACGAACGCGATCTTCACCGCTTGTCCGCCGCTGCGGACGAAATGTTCCGCGATTAATACTCCGCTCATCAAAATCGTCGTGATGAACACTGGTATGTGCGCGATGAGACTGAGCTTGAGAAACTTGGGAAAGTATTCGCTGTACAACGAGAACGCACGACGATAAAGCGCGCCGATACCATCAGTCTGGCCCCGCAAAGCACTTCCAAACGCAAAAGCAGTTGCGGGCCGTTGAGCCGGATCCTTTGCTAACGCCGACATAACGACGCCGGCGACACGCTTCGGAATCTTTGACGCTCGCTCGCGCAAATTCTGCGGCGACTGCTCGCGATGCGCGCGCATCACCGCTGACGTATTGCCTGCGAACGGTGGCTCGCCTGCAAGCATTTGATAGGCGATCACGCCAAGACTGTAGATGTCTGAGCGCATATCGACGTGTCCACCGCCACATTGCTCGGGCGACATGTAAAGCGGCGTGCCCATGATTGCTCCCACGCGCGTCAGCGCAGAACCCGGAGCGGCAGTTGAGAGACTCGTGCTGCGTCCGGACGTCGTTGATTCGCCAAAGAGCAGTGTCCCATCGGCTTCGTTGTCAGCGTAATGCCCTGGCGCCTCTGATGTGTGCGCGGACCGTGCGCGTCTGGCCGCTGCTGCCGTCTCACCGAAGAGCAGCGTTCCGTCCTCTTCTCCATGTCCATCCGGCTCACTGTTCAGATTCGTAGTGTGAACTGGCTGGACCGACGTATTCATCTCGAGCTCGCCCGTGGCGCGCATCTCTGAGACGTTATCGATAATCGTTGCTGCGGCATCGTCGTCCGGCGTCGTCGTCGTGGTTGGTCCAACTTTAGCAATGCCGAAGTCAAGCACCTTGACGCGGTAGCCACCGAGCCGGTTGGGTTCAAGCCAGATGTTGTCAGGTTTCAGATCGCGATGGACGATTCCCTGTTGGTGTGCTTCGTGAACCGCGGAACACACCTGTTCGAGGATGTCCGCGACCCACTCGAGCGGCAAACGCTTCTCTTCAGCGAGCACGTCGCCGAGCGTGCAGCCGTCGAGATACTCCATGACGAGGTAAGCGACCTGGCCTTCCTTCACGCGCGCAAAACCAAAGTCGGTTACGTCGACGACGTTCGGGTGGCGCAAACGGCCCGCAGCGCGCGCTTCCCGTTTGAAGCGTTCGACAAACTCGTTGTTACGCATGAACCGCGGCGCGATCAGTTTGAGGGCCACGTAGCGTTCGGTGCCGAGGTGCGTCGCCAAAAACACTGCGCCCATTCCGCCTTCGCCGAGGAGTTGTTCGAGGCGGTATTTATCGTCGAGCACCTGGCCGACGTAGTGTTCAAGCGCGGGCATGAGCCACAGATAACCACGGATTCCCACTAATCAGCAACTCAGTATGACACGTGTTCATCTGTGTCCATCCGTGGCACCTATAGGCTGGCCGTCGGGTGGCTGTTGAGGGTTAGTGAGATTCATCTTCTTCGGATCTTCCTGAAACCGCTTGATCTGTTCGGCGCTGTAATAAAGAAACGCGCGCCTGTTCTCGTCTGTAGTCACACGGCGTTGCGAGTTCAGCCAGGTTTTCAACTGCTCGATCTTCCACGACGCAATCGCACGCACCTGGTTCGACGCGCGATCGCTCGCGGCCAGCGACATCAGATTAGTTAATACGACCATGTTAACTGTGTGCTGAATCTCACCGTCATAACCACTCGCCGCGGGAGCTTTCCACGTTGCCGATAGAATGCGATCGATCACTTCAGCGAGTCCTGGGTTGCGCGCGTCAAGTGCATGAAATTGGACCAACCGCGCAGCACGTTCCTGGTTGAAAAGAAATCCGCTGACGTGATCGGCAATCGCTTCCGCCGGCGCCAGAGCGTCGAATACCGGTTGAGTGCGAATACGAAAGTCTTCGCGTGTCCGCGGATAACCGGCAGGACGCGGCGGAATCAAACTCAACAATGCCGCCGGTACAGCCAGGGCTTCCGGTTTCAGCGTGTCCAACACTGCTGCCAAGGCGCGACGCTGTTCTTCGGGCGCGACGATCTGCGGATTGCGATCACCTTTGCCCTTTAAACTAAACGTGTAGTCCTGTCCCCCAACCACTTTTGCCGCCGCTTCCACCTGATAACGGTGATACATGTAGATTGGCACAAGCACTTCTTCGATCGTCGCCAGCGGCGCACCTTCACGAATGTTGTTCTCGCCAACGCGATGCAGCGCCGCGGCACGCACCTTCATTACGTTCGCCAACTCCTCCACGGCATTGCGCCCGTTGTCCCAAAGATGGGCCACCGAACTGGAACTGCTCTCAGCACGCGCATCCTGATCAGTCAGATACATCAACCCGCGCGCGAAAGCGGAACTCAAAGTCGCATCGAGTGCTTGCGCTTCGTTCGTGCCCGGCGCGAAATCCTGGTAACCGTAAGCGATTGCCACCTTGTCCCATTCACCGATTCCGGTTGCGTAAGCGTCAGAAAGATCCGGCACGCCGTCGGGACCGAGCTTGGCCCATGGCGCCGGATAGTCCATTACCGAGGATCGCGTAACGGGACTCGCCGCATAGTTGTGTTGCAATCCGAGCGTGTGTCCGACTTCGTGCGCCGAGAGTTGCCGCAAACGCGCCAACACCATCGCCAACAACTTTGGCGATGCGGTGTTTGTATTGTCATACGGCGCCAGCAGACCTTCAGCGATCAGCAAGTCCTGTCGATCGCGCAGCGAACCAAGCGACACGCGGCCCTGGATGATCTCGCCGGAGCGTGGATCGGTTAGCGAGTTGCCGTAGGACCAGCCGCGCGTCGAACGATGCACCCACTGAATGACGTTGTAACGCACGTCCATTGGATCGACTTCCGGCGGCATTACCTCGACGCGAAACGCGTCTTTGTAACCGATGGCTTCAAACGCCTGGTTCCACCATCGTGCGCCTTCGAGTAGCGCAGATCGGACCGGCTCGGGCGCGCCGCGATCGACGTAGTAGACGATCGGTTCGACTGCTTCGCTCACGCGCGCAGATGCGTCCTTCTTCTGCAAGCGATGGCGCGCGATGAATCGTTTAGTTATCGGCTCTTCGATCGGAGTCGCGAAATCCATGTACTGAATGCCGTTAAAACCGGCGCGCGGATCGAACACGCGCGGTTTGAAGCCGGGCTCGGGCAGCTGCACAAACGAGTGACGTTCGCGAACTGTAATCGCATCCGGTACAGGCACGACTTGCCGCACGAACTGTCCGGTGGGCTCGCCGGTGAACGTCAGGGTTGTTTCAACTTCTGTGTTGCGCGGAAAGTTCTTTGTGTTTGGCAGGTAGAACGCGCTGCGTCGTTCATCAAGCTTGTAAGTTCCCTGTTGATTACGTTGCAGAGTGTTGGTGACCTGATGAACGTCGCGCAGGTAGAAATTTGTAGCGTCAACGAGGACGCGTCCGTTGTCTTCGGCAGCGACTTCAAAGCCCCACAGCGTCGATTCTGCGAAGGCGTCTTTCACAGCGCGACGTTCATCGGGATTGTTGGAAGTGGCGCGGAAGGAGTAATTTGGCGCGACGAGTAAGACGCGTGGTCCACTGCGATCGAAACGAACGATTGAGCTGCTGCCGAGTTGGCCGCGATCCAGACCGATATCGTTTGAGCCGATGCCGGCCGGTAGAGATTCGACGTAGAGAAACTCGGTGTTCCACTTGTCGATCTCCAACCAGATCTTGCCGGCCTTGGCGTCCCAATAGAAGGTGAAAAAGCCGGAGAACTTTTCCATGCCTTTCACCTTCTCAGATATCGCCTGTCCGCGAACGGCCACAGACAACCAGAGCAACAACACAAGAACAGCGAGACGTCTCATTCGAGCCTCCTTAGACCGCAGATGAACACAGATAAACACGGAAACAGTTCTGACTTGTGTCCTTCCGTGTTTGTCTGTGGCTAAGTCTTACTGATCTCTCCACTCGGGGATGCGCCCGGGCGTCCATGGCGCGCCCGCGGCCTCCAATTGCTTCTCCAACCGCGCCAGATCAACTTCGATCAGTTGCCGCAACTGGACCAGCACGCCTTCAAAATCCTGTGCGGCTGCGGTGTACTGAGCTTGTTGCGTTTGCGTCGGGCGCGAGGTCGACATGCGCTGCGCGCCAACCACGTAACCGATGCGATCGTTGATCGACGGCGGCGTGTTCATGTTGCGTTGCCGCGCTGCCGTATCACCGCTCAGCGCACGTAGTACGTCGTTCGTGCGCTTGTCCAACGCCATCGCGTCTTCATAAAGCTTGTGCGGCAACGAAGGCGTTTCTGCGATCGCACGTTTGATCGCCGCCAGCCGCGGCTTCAGCGCGTTCGCAGCTTGCGTGGCGCCGCTAGCTGCTCGTTGCAACCGCACGGCCTTCTGTTGGAATTCAACGAGCGCCGAACGATCCGCACTCGACATGTTCTCCTGCCCCTCGACAACAACCTGAAACTCCTGCGCCGGCGCAAGCGGCGTCAACACTCCGTCGACGCGCTTAGCTACGAGTGCTTTGTATGTTCCCGGCATGACGAGTGGCCCGGATGGCGGCTCGAAATCGGGATCGGCATCAGGCGGCGGCGGCGCTGAAAGGTTGGCGGCGGGATAACGGAGATCCCAGTTCAGTCGTTGAATGCCTGCCGTTACAGGACCAGTCAAACGACGCACCACGCGATCGCTCGCATCCGTGATCGTGACCACAATCGCGGGCGCCTCCTCTTCCTCCTCGGCCCGTAGTTGCTCGCGCGTGGGCCAACCGACGGGTGCGCCTTTTCGTTCCGCTTCCTTCTCCGCCTCCTGTCGTTTCTCTTTGCGCGTCTTGATCGCGTCTTTCAGATACCACGTCATGGTTGCGCCAAAAGGCGGGTTGTCGGCGGTGAAAAATGCTTCACCCTGAAAACTCTTGGCGCGCCCGCCGAGCGGCTGCGACTGGATGTACATCAACGCGTCCTTCAACGGGAAGACCACCGCTTCCTGGCGGAACGTTTCCGGTTTGATCAGACGCAGCGGTGTGTAGTTATCGAGAACGTAGATGCCGCGCCCAAACGTCCCGACGACGAGATCATTCTCGCGTTTCTGAATGTTAAGGTCGCGCACCGCGATCGTCGGCAGACCACCTTTCAGTTGAATCCACTTCTGGCCGCCGTCGATGGAAAAGAACAGACCAAACTCGGTCCCGACAAACAACAAGTTCGCGTTTACATGGTCTTCGGCAATAGCCCATACCGGTCCGTTCTTCGGCAGGTTCGAAGTTAGCGACGTCCACGTCCTACCTGCATCAGTCGTTTTTAAAAGATAAGGTTTGAAATCGTTGTTCTGATGATTGTCGAAACTGACGTACGCTGTTTCGGCATTGTGATTCGAAGTAATGATCCGGCTGACGTACGACATCTCGCCGATTCCCGGAAACTTCTCAATGCGCCGCCAGTTCTTTCCGCCGTCCTCCGTGACGTTCACCAGGCCGTCGTCAGTGCCGACATAAAGCAGTCCGTCTTTCTTCTGTGATTCTGCAACCGCGGACGCGTTACCGAAGAATGCCGTGGAAGCGTTCTTCGCGACGGCGTCGATACTCCAGACTTTTCCCATCACCGGTAACTTATCGCGATCGAGGTTCCGCGAGAGCTGGCCGCTAATCGCTTGCCAACTATCGCCGCGATCGTCGCTGCGGAAGAGTTTGTCTGAAGCAAAGTAGAGACGTGTGTGCGAGTGAGGGCTGATGATGAACGGCGAGTCCCAGTTCCAACGCATCGGATCTTCGTTGCGTCCGGGTTGCGGCTGAATGCCGATGCGTTCGCCGTTGCGTTTGTCGAAACGGACAAGCACGCCGTTCTGTAACGACGCGTAGATGGTGTTTGGATCTTCCGGATCCACCTGTGAACGAAAACCGTCGCCACCGTTTGTGACAAACCAGTCGGAGTTAACAATGCCCGAAGCACTGCGCGTGCGTGATGGACCACCAAAACTGAAGTTGTCCTGCGTTCCGCCGTAGATGTTGTAAAACGGCTTCGCGTTGTCGGTGGTGATGTCGTAAAACTGCGGTACCGGAAGGTTTGCTTTGAACTCCCAGTTAGCGCCGCGATCGAAACTCTC
>DASZDV010000140.1:0-2351 GCA_035941575.1 Pyrinomonadaceae bacterium | reverse complement strand
ATCACGGCTGTTGTAGTTCTTCCTTTTCTCATTGCGTCGATACTTGTGCCCTGGCTCAAGTGGCTGTTTGTGGCGATGGCAATCGCCGCGATGGCGCTGGCCCTGTTCGAGTTTTATGTGCTTGCAAAACTGCGTGGCCTGAAACCCGATACAGGCGCGGGGTTCCTCGCCGCAACAGCAATTCTCGTTGTCGCCACTTTCCCGATCGATGTTTACAACCTGCTGCTGGTCCAATTGGTCATTATGGGACTGACTGCCGGCGCGCTCGTGGCGGCGACACTTCGAGGCGCACCTTTCGACAAGATGATCGCCTCAACGGGTGCGACTGTTCTCGGAGTGCTGTACATCGCATTGTTGGGTAGTCACCTGGTCGCGCTCCGCATGTGGCCGAGAGAAGCTCTTGCGGCGGATATGCTGTCGTTCTTTTTTCTGGTGTTAATGGGAGGTGATGCGGGTGCGTATTATCTCGGGCGCGCGTTCGGCAAACGGAAGTTGGCGCCATCGATTAGTCCGGGCAAGACGTGGGAAGGTGTGATTGGTGGAGTTGGCGCAGCGTTGTTGATGGCGGCTGTCGCGCATTACTGGTTTTTCCGCGAATTGCCGCTCAAGTATGCGTTGCCGTTGGCCGTTGTGATGACTGTAGTTGGAATTTTCGGCGACTTAGCGGAGAGTGCATTGAAGCGAGGTGCAGATAAGAAAGACGCGGCAAACATTCTTCCCGGTCACGGCGGATTACTCGATCGGTTGGATAGCTTGCTCTTCAACGCGCCGCTCATCTACTATTTTGCTCGCTTCTATTTCCACGCGTGAACGGCTGAAGAGTAGGCCGATGAGCACGAAGAAAATCGTGTTGTCTGTTGCGGCGGTGGTTGGTGCGCTGGCCCTGATCGTTGTGATTTTCTTTGCCGCAATTCTCGGTTTCACTCTTTATTCAGTAGGGAACAGTGAGGCGGCTGCGAAGGCCAAAGATTTTTTGCGCAAGAGTGACAAGTTGAAAACCGAAATCGGCGAAGTGAAAGAATTCGGCAGCATCATTTCCGCAACCGGCCGAGTGGGTGATAACAGCGGTGAGACAACTTTGAAGCTCAAGGTCGTTGGTGAACGAGAGACCGTTGATGCTTCCGTAGATCTGATTTATACAAATGGCAGTGCGTGGCGCGTCAGTGGCGCGTCATACGTCAATTCTTCAGGACAAAGAATCGACCTTCTCGACCCCTACGACTCGAAAATTCTCGTCCCCCTCTTAACTGTTTAAGCGGATCCTCGATGCAAACAGCGGGCGTGGCCATACTCGGTTCAACCGGTTCGATCGGTTGCAATACTCTGCGTGTGATTGAGTCGTTGAGTTCCACGCGGATGCGTGTCGTGGCGCTTGCTGCCGGGCACAACGTCGAACGGTTGGCGGATCAAGTTGCGACGCACTTGCCGGAACTGGTTTCGGTAGAGAACGAAGAGTGCGCGCATCAGTTGCGCGCGAAGTTGTTTGAACGAGACGTGGATCTGCCGCGCATCGTTACGGGCGAGGAAGGATTGGTAGAAGTTGCGACGCACCCGGACGCCGATTGCGTCGTGTCGGCCACCGTGGGCGCCGTTGGTTTTCTGCCAACGTTGCGTGCGCTCGAAGCGGGGAAACGAGTGGCTTTGGCAAACAAGGAAACGCTCGTTATGGCGGGCGAGTTGATGACTCGTGCTGCCAGCCAGTCGGGCGCGGAGCTGTTGCCAATCGATTCCGAACACAACGCGCTGCACCAGTGTTTGCGCGGCGAGCGTCGCGAAGAAGTGCGCCGAATAATCCTCACTGCTTCCGGTGGTCCGTTCAGGACGAAAAACAAGGATGAGATGAAGCACGCAACCGTTTCGGAAGCGATGCGGCATCCGACGTGGAACATGGGCGCGAAGATCACGATCGACTCGGCTACGCTGATGAACAAGGGTTTGGAAGTGATCGAAGCGCATTGGTTGTTTGGCTTCGGTCCCGGCGAGATCGACATCGTTGTTCATCCGGAATCAGTCGTCCACTCCATGATCGAACTAATCGACGGCTCTGTGATCGCGCAAATGGGCATCACTGACATGCGCCACGCGATTCAGTATGCGCTGACGTATCCGGAACGCCATTCGTGCCAGTTACCACCGCTCGATCTCACCGCCATTTCGCGCTTGCACTTTGAAGCTCCCGATCTCGAACGTTTTCCGTGTATTCCACTGGCCTACCGCGCATTGAGTGAAGGAGGAACATTACCGGCCGCGATGAATGCTGCTAATGAGGAAGCGGTTAGCGCGTTTATCGATCAGCGAATCTCATTGACGGAGATTCCGCAAATCGTGGAAACGGTGATGCAGACTCACGT
>DASZDV010000139.1:0-9767 GCA_035941575.1 Pyrinomonadaceae bacterium | reverse complement strand
CGAGGAGATCATTTCAAAATCTTTAGAGAAGGACAGAGACGAACGATATCAGACGATCAAAGATCTCCTCGTCGATCTACGCCGCTTGAAAAAGCGACTCGATTTCGAATCAGAGGCGGAACGCTCGTTAACTCCCGATGGTCGACATTCAACTGAATCACCTGCGACGCCCGCGACTCTTACGCACGGCGGTTCCTCAACCGCTTCTTTGCACTCAATTCGACCAACAAGCAGTGCTGAGTTCATCGTCAGCGAGATAAAGCGCCACAAGACCGGTGTGATACTCGCAGTCATCGGTGTGCCTCTGGTGGTCGGCGCGGCGTTCCTATTGTGGTCCAAGTTTTCCAGCGAGAAAGTAGCAGCGACACCGACAATGAAGATCGCCAAACTCACGAGCGGCGGTCGCGTCAATAACATTCTCATCGACGGCAGTACGTCAATTTCGCCCGATGGAAAATACGTGGTCTACACGCTGATCGATGGCGGCAGGGTCAGTATGTGGGTACGACAAATCCTGACTGGCAGCGACGTGCAGATCGTGCCTCCGAGCGATCTGCGCAACGGCGGCACTACGATTTCGAATGACGGCGAGTTTGTTTACTACATCGGTGTGAATCGCGAGAATACGGGTGGCTCGTTGTTTCAAGTGCCAATACTTGGCGGCACGCCGCGCAAAATAATGTCTCAGGTTCGCAGCCCGATCGGCTTCTCTCCAGATGGATCGCAGTTCGCCTTCATACGTGAGAGCACAGAGCAAGCACAGTCACTGATGATCGCAAACTCGGATGGGACCGCAGAACGTACACTCGCAGTTCGCAAAGGTAACGATTGGTTCGCTAGTGAGGGTCCTTCATGGTCGCCTGACGGTAAGTGGATAGCATGCGCCGCCGGTACCGATACGGGCGGCAGCTATATGACGATTCTCGGGTATTCAGTCGCAGATGGATCTGAAAAACAGATCACCCAGCAGAGATGGCATGGCGATATACGCCGTGTCATCTGGTTAAGGGACGGGTCTGGAATAGTTGCGCCCGTGGCGGATTCTGCGCAAGGAAGCCAACTTTGGTTCATTTCGCAACCCGATGGGACCGCGAAACGCATTACGAACGACTTGAACGGATATGGTGCGGTAAGTTTGGGTGTCAGCGGCGACGGGAAGACGATCGTCACGGTACAGAGCAACCCCTCCTATCATATCTGGACCATGAGCCTCGCCGACGCGAGCGCTCAGCCGGTTGAGATCACCCATGGCGAGAGTGACGGCCTCAACGGTATTGATTGGACACCCGATGGCGAACTTGCATACTTCGCGCGTGGCGGCGAAAACGTGGAGCTGTTCGTTGCGAGAGCAGATGGTACTCAACCGCGGTCGCTACTGAAAGATAACAAGTTGCCCACAGATCCTGCGGTTTCTCCTGATGGGAAAACAATCTACTTTACGTCGAACCGTAGTGGCACTCCGCACATCTGGCGAATCAACACTGATGGAACAGACCTCACACAAATTACGTCGGGCGACTTTGCAGATCTCTCGCCCGCAATCTCGCCGGATGGGAAATGGATCGTATTTGTGTCGTGGCGTTCGGGAATGCAGTTGCTTTGGATAATACCCACAGCGGGTGGGGAGGCGGAGCCGATTACAAACGTTCCCAGTCAGACGCCAAGATTCTCTCCGGATGGAAAATCAGTTGCGAGTATCCAGCTCCCTACAGGTGCAAATGGAGCGTGGCAACTGGCTGTAATCAATGTCGAAAACCCGAGTGCCGGGAAATTGATATCACCACCGCCGCACTTCGATCTAGGAGAAAGTATGGCGTGGACCCCGGACAACCAGGCGCTGATCGTGAAGTCTGACCAGGGAGGCGTCGGTAATTTGTGGCTTCAACCAATCAGCGGCGGCGCTCCAAAACAAATCACCAGGTTCACGTCAGACTTGATTTCAAGATTTGCTCTTTCACGCGACGGCAAACATCTGGCGCTTTCGCGGGGTAACTCGAGCCTGGACGTGGTGCTGATTAAGGACTTCCGCTGACGTTCTTTTGAAACTTGTTCTCCCTCCATTGCGTAACACGCACTTCTGGTCCGGACTAATCTTGCACAATCACCCACAGAAAGAGGTTTTTATGCGTTTATTTGTTCTTCTGCTCACACTAACAACGGTGTTGGCGCTCACTCCGCTTGTCCACGCCCAAGCGCCTCCAATCATCGACCGCGAGCTCTTCTTCGGGGATCCGGAGATCGCGGGCGCGCAGATTTCGCCTGATGGCGCTTACATCGCATTCATCAAACCCTTCAAGGGCACGCGCAACATCTGGGTCAAGCGCACCGCTGACCCGTTCAGCAGCGCCAAACCGATTACGGCCGACACCGCCAGACCTATTCCCGCCTACTTCTGGTCTCGCGACGGCAAATACGTTCTTTTCGTACAAGACAAAGCCGGCGACGAGAATTACAACGTCTACGCGGTGAATCCTTCAGACAGTCCTGCCTCGGGACAAGAAGTTCCAGCGGCTCGCAATCTCACCGACGTAAAGGGCGTACGCGCTGCAATTTATTCGGTGCCCAAGACGGAGCCCGACACGATCTACATCGGTCTAAACGACCGTGATGCAGCATGGCATGATCTGTACAAAGTAAAAATCTCCACCGGTGAGCGTACGCTGGTCCGCAAGAACACGGAACGCATCACCTCCTATGTCTTCGATCTCAAGGACCAGTTGCGACTCGCAACCAGATCAGCAGAAAACGGCGACACGGAAATACTGCGCGTTGACGCAGACAAGTTTACGAAGGTTTACAGTTGCAACGTGTTTGAGTCGTGTGGACCAGTTCGCTATCACAAGGATGGTGAACGAGTTTACTTCGTTACGAATAAGGGCAACGACGTCGATCTGATTCGTCTTGAACTGTACAACCCGACCACAGGTAAAGAGGAACTGGTTGAATCCGATCCTTTGAAACGCGTTGACAACAGCAACGCGATATTCTCAGAAGTTTCTGACGAGCTCGTTGCTACCATCTACGACGATGAACGCGAACGAATTTACTGGAAAGACAAAGCGTTCGAAGCTGATTACAAGATCTTACAGAAACAGCTTCCCGGCAAGGAAATAAATTTAGGGTCTTCAACGAAGGACGAAAAGCTGTTTCTCATCTCCGCGAACTCCGATACAGATCCCGGCTCAACTTACCTGTTTGATCGCACAACTAAAAAGCTGACACTTCAATACCAGATACGCGAGAAGTTAAACCGCTCGTACCTGGCGCCGATGAAGCCGGTCAGATATCAGTCGTCGGACGGTATGGAAATCCCGGCTTATCTCACATTACCGAAAGGCGTTGAAGCAAAGAACCTGCCCGCCATCATTCTTCCGCATGGTGGACCGTGGTATCGCATTAGTTGGGGATACGACCCGTTCGCGCAGTTCCTCGCGAACCGCGGTTATGCCGTGCTCCAGCCAAACTTCCGCGGATCAACAGGCTATGGCAAGAAGTTCATCGATGCCGGCAACAAGCAATGGGGCCAAAAGATGCAGGACGACGTGACCTGGGGAGCAAAGTATTTGATCTCTCAAGGCATCGCCGATCCCAAACGCGTTGGCATCATGGGCGGATCGTACGGCGGATACGCGACACTCGCCGGAGTGACTTTCACTCCCGACGTTTACGCTGCCGCAGTTTCGATTGTTGGACCATCGAATCTGATTACGCTGCTGGAGTCGATTCCACCTTACTGGGAACAGATTCGAAAACTGTTTTACGAAAGAATGGGCGATCCAAATACGCCCGAAGGTAAGGCTCAGTTAGAGCGACAGTCGCCGCTCAACTCAGCAGCTAAGATCAAAACTCCGCTGCTGGTTATTCAGGGAGCGAACGACCCGCGCGTAAACAAGCGTGAATCTGATCAGATCGTCATCGCGTTGCGCGATCGCGGTTTTCCGGTTGAGTACATGGTCGCACCGGATGAGGGTCATGGCTTCGCGCGTCCTGTGAACAACATGGCGATGTTTGCCCTGAGTGAAAAGTTTTTGGCGAAGTATCTCGGTGGCCGTTATCAGGAAACGATGACTCCGGAAGTGACTCAGCGACTGAAAGAGATCACGGTCGATCCGAAGACGGTCACGCTTCCGAAGAAGGTCGAAACGAGTTCGGTATTGCCGAAGCCTAATGTCGATCTTCAATCCGGTACTGCCAATTACAAAGCTTCGATTGCGGCCGGAAGCCAAACTATTCCGCTTACGATCAAACGAGAGATCAAGGATGAGAATGGCGCCTGGACCGTAATCGAGACTGCGCAGACACCTCAGGGCGAAATCGTCGACACAAGCACACTCGAAAAAGGAACTTTGCTGCTCAAGAAACGGGTCATCAAACAGGGACCGATGATGATCAACCTCGACGTCAAGCCCGACAAAGTAAGTGGCTCGATGACAATGAACGGGGAAGCAAAACCGATCGACGCTGAAACGGGAGGAATTCTATTCGCAGACGGCGCCGGAAGTTACGACATCATTGCCGCGCTTCCACTCGCCGATGGATACAGTGTTTCGTTTCGGAATTTCGACGTCATGAAACAGAAACCAGAGTTGAAGCAGTTGAAGGTCGTTGGCTCGGAGAGCGTCACAGTACCGGCCGGAACCTTCGATGCTTACAAAGTGGAGATCGTGTCTACAGACAACGACGCGGACAAACAGACGATTTGGATCGCAAAAGACACGCGCAAGGTCGTAAAGATCTCGGCGGTCCTGACGAACCTCGGTGGCGCAGTGCTGACTTCGGAACTGATACCGCAGTGACGCAGGCTGTCTGAACCTCCTTCAAGGCCCGCTCGAATCATTTCGAGCGGGCTTTTCGTTGTATTATTCCGCTCGTGAAGTTAACACGCAGAAAGTTCATAGCCGGAATTGGAGCCGGCGCAACTCTGCTGGTTGGACCACGCGACCAGACTCCAGCGAAAACGAACGCCACACCATCACGTCCGAACGTCGTCTTTATTCTCGCCGACGATCTCGGATGGGGAGATCTCAGTTGTTACGGCCGTCCTGACTATCGCACGCCCAATCTCGATCGTCTCGCGGCACAAGGCGTGAGGTTTACGGATGCTTATTCAGGCTCGGCAGTGTGCACGCCGACCCGCTGCGCATTCTTTACCGGCCGCTATCCTGGACGCGTGAAAATTGGTCTGCTTGAACCACTGCCTGCGACGAACCGCAACGTTGGCCTGGATCCTGGTCATCCGACGATTGCTTCGCTGCTCAAAAAGGCCGGATACCACACGGCTCTCGTTGGGAAATGGCACCTCGGGTTTCGACCTGAGTGGGGACCCAACGCACACGGCTTCGATGAGTTCTTTGGAATACTCTCCGGGGCGGCTGATTATCATCTCCACAAAACCGGCCAGGGCGAACCTGACCTTTATGAAAATGTTACGCCCGTTGAACGGCATGGATACCTGACTGATCTCCTGACAGAGCGTGCGGTCAATTACGTCACCCAACATCGAAGCGCGCCGTTCTATCTCAGTCTGCATTACACCGCGCCACATTGGCCCTGGCAGGATCGAAAAGGCGGCGAGCGCGTGGCCTTCACAGATAAAACCATCGAACCCGTGACTATGGGAGGTGGTGGTTCAATCAAACTCTATGCGGAGATGGTGCGCATTCTTGACGAAGGTGTGGGCCGCGTCATGAAAGCACTGAAGGCTACTGGACTGGATAGAAACACGCTGGTCATCTTCACGAGTGATAACGGCGGCGAGCGCTTTTCGTATGAGTGGCCTTTCTCCGGCTCTAAAGGCGATCTTCTGGAGGGTGGAATTCGTGTGCCTGCGATTGTTCGCTGGCCGGGCGTGGTCCCGGCGAATAGCGTAATGAAGCAGATGGCCATAACCATGGACTGGACTGCGACAATCCTGGCTGCCGCCGGAACGAAGCCAGCGGAAGGTTACCCATTGGACGGCATCGACCTCATGCCAGTCATAAAAGGGACGCGCCAGCCTCAGGCCCGAACGTTCTTCTGGCGCATTTACGATCAAGACGCCGTGCGGAAAGGTAAATGGAAGTACTTGCGCGATGGTGAGCAGCGCAGTTTGTTTGACCTGTCTCTAGACGAGCGAGAACAAGCACGCTTTAACGTTCAGCATCCAGAAGTGCTGAAGCAACTTATGACTGAGTTTGACCAGTGGAACCAGCAGATGTTACCGCGTCTGCGCGGAAGGGACTGATCGCTCCCTCTACGTCACGGCTTTCTTGCGAAACTGCCGCAACCCAACAAGCAAGAAGAGCACGTCGAAGATCAATAATCCGAGGAGTACGACAAGAATCGGCAGATGTGGGAATTGCGGGACGAGCGTGCCACGCAGTCCCTCGCTCGCGTACACCAGCGGATTCAACAACACCACCTTCTGCAAGATCGGAAAGTTTGCGAGCGCACTCCACGGGTAATACGTGCAGCCAAAGAAAATCAACGGCGTCAGGACCATGCTGAACATCAACCCGATCTTTGCCTGATCGATGCTACATCCCAGCGCGAGCCCGCCACACGCAGACAGAAGCGCCACCAGCAAAGTAATACCGGCGAACGTCAGAGGTGAACTCAAGTTCAATTCCACACCGGGCCTCAACAACAGCCACGCGGCAGGTATCACTGCGAGCCCAGCCACGATTGCTTGCACCGCGCCAAAGAACACCTTCTCAATCGCGAGCCATGAGTTTTCGATCGGAGCGAGCAGTCGATCTTCAATTTCGCGAGTAAACTGAAACTCACCAATCAAAGGCATCGCCACTGCCCAAACACCAGTGAAGATCATGCTCAGCGCCATTATTCCGGGCAGCAACAGACTCTTGTACGCCGTCGTCATGTAGCCGCTGCTTACCATCACGCGACCGAAGATAAAGACAAACATCATCGGTTGCAGAAACGTCTGTAACAGCAGCGGAACAAAGTTGCGTCGCGCAACGTGAGCATCACGCGCGAGCATGGCCATGAAAGTTTTCCAGTTCATTCGCGCAGGCTCCGCCCGGTGTGGTGCAGGAACAGGTTCTCGAGACTCGGCTCCGAAATGTGCACATCCGAAAGTTCTGTTGATGTGCCGGCAGCGAGTGTAGCGATTTCAGAAACTAACGATCCTCCGCGATCCGCGTAAACGTCCGCGCCGTTGTCGCCGTCGGCGTCCGAATTAACTCGCACTTCTCGAACGCCTGACAACAACTTTAACCGTTCAAATAGTTCCGGACTGTGCGCGCCAAAACGCAGTCGCAAAAGAAAACCACCGGGAACGGAAGCCTTCAACTCTGACGGCGTGCCGAGAGCAATCATCTTGCCGTGATCGATGATGGCGAGTCGCTGGCACAACGCGTCAGCCTCTTCCATGTTGTGCGTAGTCAAGAGAATTGTCTTTCCGCTCTGGTTGTACTCACGAATGATCTCCCAAAGCAGGAGTCGTGTTTGCGGATCCAGACCGGCGCTCGGTTCGTCAAGGAAGAGAACTTGAGGATCGTGCATCATCGCGCGCGCGATTGAGAGTCGTTGCATCATGCCGCCGGAAAACCCACGCGCCAACTGATTTGCGCGGTCAGTTAATTTGAAACGTTCGAGCAACTCCGAAGCGCGCGCGGAACGCGTTTGGGAATCCAGTCCGAAGTAGGCGCCGTGAAAGAGCAGTATTTCGCGAGCCGTGAGTGAGAAATCGAGATTTGGACGCTGGGCCACCACGCCGATCAATCGCTTCACTTCGACTTGTTGGGCCCAAACATCGTAATCACCGATCCACGCTTGACCGCTTGTGGGCCGAACGCGCGTTGTGAGAATGCCGACCGTCGTAGACTTTCCGGCGCCATTTGGACCAAGCAATCCGAAGATCTCTCCCGGCGTAACGTCGAGTGACAACCCATCCAGCGCAACGATTTCACGCGAAGGGTTGGCATTTTTCCGGCGGAAACCAAAGCCGCCGCCGGCCGCAAGTGGCGGCGCAGACGTGTAGATTTTGCGAAGCTCGCGTGTGCGGATACCCGCTAACGTCATTTTCCGTTCTTAGTCGTTGTGCGATTGTAATCGCTTGCGTTGAAGGTTCTTACTATACGCTTCTTCGAGGTACTCGGCTCCATCAGCCGTAAGATACATCCGTGCATCGTCGGTGTTGATTAGTCTCTTTTGGACCAGGAACCAGATCGTAAACTCCAGATGCTCGCGCGGGCGGCCCAACATCTTCTCAAGCTCGCGCAGGTAGATTCCCGGATTTGACGGGTCAACGCGACGCTTCGTGTATAACGCCTCCAGCACCGTTAAGCGAACGACCTGCTCGAGTTCGAAATTGTTCTCCGACTCAGGACCGGCAGCGACAACGCGCCAGCGTTCCTTTTTTCGCGTCTGATTCGTCGCGTCGTATTGCGCGCGTTTCTCCGGGTTTGAGAGTACCTGGTACGCCTCAGTGATTTCGCGGAAACGACCCTCATTCCCGGTTTCCTGATTGTCCGGATGGTAGCGCTGCGCGAAGATACGGTAGACGCGGTTAATAGTTTCGGGCTCAGCGGTGTCACTTACCTGAAGGACTTCGTACAAATCGACGTCTCCATTCGGTGGCATTAACGTTTTACCTTTCGTCAGTTCGCGGTGTGAGCGTTGTCGCGTGGTTCTGGGTCGACGGAGCTCCCGATACATCATAGCTCAGGTTTGCGCTTGGAGATCTGAACTTAATGAAACTAAGATCTCAGGCACACGAGTATGAAGGTCGCTACGTGGATCAAACGACTTGGTTTTTGGGGATTTCTTTTCTTTCTTGTGAAGGGACTTCTGTGGCTACTCGTGCCTGCGCTGATTGCAATCCTGGCCAATTCCTAATTGGTTCCACGACTCACTGCCGGTTTACTCAACGACTCAAGCAGCTCCAACAACTGGTCATAGTCCACCGGCTTTACGAGGTGGCCATTGAACCCTGCTTCTTCTGACTTTCGCCGGTCGTCCGCCTGGCCCCAGCCTGTCAATGCAATCACCACGATATCTTTGCCCCAGGGCTGTTCGCGAACGCGGCGGCAGACCTCGTGCCCGTCGAGATTCGGCAAACCGATGTCGAGTAACACCACTTCGGGACGATACTTCTCGATTGCCTCAACAGCTTCCAAGCCGTCATGCGCCATGTATATTTTGTTGCCGGTGATTTCCAGGAGCATCGCCAGCGAGTCGGCAGAGTCGCGGTTATCGTCAACAATCAGCACGTGGCGTTGCGGCGCCGCCTCTGCGAGTTCCGGCTCAGCAGATGTTTTACCCGCCGGCACCGTGAGAATTGGTAGACGCACAATGAACTCACTTCCGTGTCCTTCGCCGGCGCTTCTCGCTTCGATTGATCCGCCGTGCATTTCCGTTAAACGCTTTACGAGTGTGAGACCAATACCTAAACCTCCTTGCGACTGATCGGAGGTGCCCTCGACTTGAGTGAACATGTCGAAAATAGCGTTCAACTTGTCTTGTGGGATTCCGGCGCCGTCGTCTTTCACGGTGACAACTACTTCGCGGTCCATTCGTTTTGCGCTCAGCGAGATCGTTCCACCCGGCCTCGTATACTTCGAACTGTTGTTGAGCAGGTTCCCAAAAACCTGGGCCAACCGCGCTCGATCCGCGTTCAGATAAACCGGTTCTTTCGGAAGATCGATTGTCAAATGGTGACCAGCCGAATCGATAAGAGGATGCGCGACTTCCACAGCTTGTTGAATCACGGATGAGAGCTCGACGTCGCTTCTTCGCAACTCGAGTCGATCGTGAGTGATGCGACT
>DASZDV010000138.1:0-1511 GCA_035941575.1 Pyrinomonadaceae bacterium | reverse complement strand
ATGTTAGCAAGATAGAGGACCTGGAAATTCGCAAACAGGTGCAGGCTTATATTGATGGCGAGCTCGCACTTTTCCTGGTCCAGAAAAAGATGACGGACCAGGCGCTCGAACTGGTCCAAAAAGGAGATCTGACGCACTTACAAAAGACCTGGGTACTCACTCAATGCGCGAAGATTCTCGCGCCTACCGACAAAGACAAAGCAATCGAACTGATCGAAACAGCCGGGACGGAGGCGCGCCGCATTGACGTGTCCGACGCAGCGTTACCGCAGGCGCTGATTGCCGTTGCAGAGGCATTCAAGGTGGTTGATGCGCCACGAGTTTGGGATGCTGCGTTTGACGCAGTCAGAGCCGCAAACTCGGCGCCCGGGTTTACGGGCGAGGACGGTATGTTTGTTTTCAAGTTTCAGAGCAAAGGAGGGTCGTCAGTTCACACGAGCAGCGTACAGGAGTTCAATCTCGACGGCATCTTCAGAGATCTATCCGATCAGGATTACGAACGTGCGGTGGAACTAGCCCGTGGATTTGAAGCTGAAGGACCAAGAGCGGTCGCTACGATCGCGATCGCGAGAGCAGTGCTGGATCCGAAGAAACGCGCAACGGCGAAAAACTAAGAATATATGTTCATCGGTCTGGTTAACAGCGCCAACGGATCATCTACATTCAACGCTTCGCGAACGTAAAACGGCTCCCCGGCTTTGACGCCGATTAACGATCCGAAGTAACGCATTCGCACCTCGATCTCCTCAAGGAAACCTCGTTCACTAATGCGTGTCTCCGGCTCCCTGGACGCCGCGTTGTAGAACTGTGAGGCATGCGCGCGGATTGCCGCCATCTTCTCTTCTACAAATCCCGATACGTCGACAACAAAGGAAGGAACGATGCGACGCGAAAAAAGTGAGTGCATGATCGCCGGCATCGCAACCGGCGGCAGTCCGGACTCTTCGTCGTATCGACCCATCGACGCGAGGCGCGCCGCTTGTCTCACGATGATGGATGTGCTCGAGTGGTCCGGATGTGGATCGTGCTCGTGAGTAGTCAGCAACACCTTTGGTTTATACGTCCGCAACACGCGCGTGAAGGCGATTCGCGCCACTTCGGTCGGCCAAACGTGCCCGTCCGGTTGTTCGAGGTTGAAACGTACGTCCAGTTTCAGTATTCGCGCGGCTTCGATTGCCTCCTGAGCGCGAATTTCGGGAGTGCCTCGCGTTCCCATCTCCCCGCGGGTCAGGTCACAGACGCCGGTGCGGTAACCGAGCGACTTCAATTTCAGCAAAGTTCCGGCTACTGATAGTTCCGCATCATCCGGATGTGAAAAAACGGCGAGCACATCGAGTTGGACCGCGTCTGCATTCATACGAGATTTAGCTTACCGCCTGACGAATGGTTTTGTCATGGCACTTAAGTTCAAACACAACCCTTTGTTTACACTTCCGACACTGGTTTTTGGATATTCTGGTCCATGCTCCCGAAGACGCTCGGGTGTAAACTTCGTTGAGGAGAGACAAAGA
>DASZDV010000137.1:0-1675 GCA_035941575.1 Pyrinomonadaceae bacterium | reverse complement strand
AATCTTTGTGTTGTCGAGCTTCGCGTACTTCTCCTGCGCGATCGACAAAGAAGCACTTGCCAGCACAAAAGCAGCGATAGCAAATAAGAACGAGATACGTTTGAGATTCTTCGTCACTGCATCATCCTTTCTCACTACACAATCCTTTCTCTGTGGGTGACGAGCACCAGCGTCATGTCGTCTGTGAGCGGTCGCGGCGCGGCAAAGTCCTGCACGGCGCCTAACACCGAAAACAGCATCGACTCTGCGGACCCGCCGTGCGCGCGACGAAACTCGGCTTCGAGTCGCCGGCTGCCAAACTCCTGATCCGCGGTATTAAACGATTCGAGAATCCCATCGGAACAAACCAACATCGCATCACCGGCGTTCAGTTGAACCGTACCACAATCAAACCGCGCCGACGGGACCACGCCAAGCACTGGTCCACCTTCCGAAAGAGACTCGAGGCGACCGTCGGCACGCAACAACAACGCTGGTGGATGGCCGCCGCTGCAATAATCTAACGTTCCCGAATCACGATTCAGTCGCGCCACAAACACGCTGCTTAAAGGCGCTACGGAGGACAACCGCGCGAAGTCGCGGTTTATTCCCGCAACAATGGTTTCCGGACTACTGTTCTCGGCAGTACGTGTTCGAATTAATCCGGCAAGATGACCGACCCACATTCCTGCGGCCAGTCCTTTGCCACCGATGTCGCCGAGCGCGATCACCAAACCCTCGTTTGTTTCTTCAACTGTAAAGAAGTCGCCCGGCAAGTGACGCACCGCGAAGATCTCGCTGGCGATGTCAAACGGTCCGTAGTGAACCAAAGTCGGCGCACATAGACGTCGATGCACCTGCGCGGCTTCGAATATTGCCGTATTCAAGTCCGCGTACTGTTGCTGAAGCGTCTCGAGCCTAAACTCGAGTTCGCGCAACTGAGTTCGTTCGTTGCTCGCTGTTGTTACTGGAACGCGCGTTGCGACTGCGCGTTTGGGAGACAGCCCTGCGATAAGTGCTGTAGCAGTCATAACGAGAACCCTTCAAAAACTCAGACATGAAACCTGAGTTAGCCAACAAACTTATAACCACTTCCATGAACGGTAAGTATGAAACGAGGCTCTTCCGGATTTGGTTCGAGCTTTTGTCTTAAATGAACGATATGAGTATCGACCGTGCGAGTGCTTGGATAGTTTTCATATCCCCACACGGCGTCAAGCAGTCGATCGCGACTTAACGTTTCCACAGGATGCGCGATGAAGTAAGCAAGCAGAGCAAACTCTTTCGACGAAAGATCGATCAACTCTCCATTACGCCGCACTTCATTACTGCGAATATTCACTTCAACATCACTAAAACGATAAACCTCAGCCGACGGCACAGACGTTGACGCGCGCCTTAGCACGGCCTTCACTCGCGCCATCAACTCACGCACTGAAAATGGCTTAGTAACGTAATCATCCGCGCCTAACTCCAGCCCAACCACCTTGTCGATCTCTTGTCCACGCGCGGTCAGCATGATGATCGGAACTGTCGGCCGCTTCGCCTTCAACTGTTTGCAAACATCGAGACCGCTCATGCGCGGCATCATCACATCCAGCACAACGAGATCCGGTGAATCAGCCAACGCACGCTCCAAACCGGTAACACCATCTCCGGCGCTGATCACTTCATAACCTTCGTATTCAAAATTGTC
>DASZDV010000136.1:0-5823 GCA_035941575.1 Pyrinomonadaceae bacterium | reverse complement strand
GACTCCAATACAGTAGATAACCTTTCCGAGGTTGCCGGCTGGAATCTTTTCGTGCCGCTTTATGGCCTGAAACTCCAACTTGTACTGCTGGAGCCGCTTTGCTAAACGCGAGCCGATGAAACCGGACGCTCCGAGAATAGTAATCATGTTCCTTCGACGAACTTGGTTAACGGAAAGTGCAACGCGGGATCCTTTTCGAGCAGAAGCTTCGGGCTTACATTCTTCACGACCCTTAGACCAAGCCGGTTCCCCAACTCTCGATCTTTCGTAGCGAGAACATTGAAGCCGTGTGGTGGACCCTCGAGATAGACTTGCGACACAGGAATAATCTCGATGGGATAGCCCGACATGGGATAGTTATTGTGGAAATCGCGAATGGCAAAGACTTCGTAACCCTGTGAAGTAAGAAACGCGACGATCGAGGTTTTCTCGAGACCATTGGTCCAATCAACAAAGTTACGATGAATCTCAAAGACGATGTTTGGATGATACTGGGCGATCGTCTCGCGGCCGCCCAATAACGCGTTCTCTTCACCACCTTCGGTATCCAGCATGATTAACTCAACGGCGCCCAAGTGTTGCGACGAGACGTAGTCGTCGATCGTCAGCGACTTACTTAGCTCGCCTGGTATCTGTTGTTTATCCTGGGCCGGCATTGCCGAAGCAAGAGCAAGATGTCCTTCGAGGCGGAGGTCAAGATTACTGCTGTGCCACAAAGCGAAGCGATGAGCGCTGACGTTATCGATGTGGTTGATCTTAATGTGATGAAGCAATCGATCGAACGCGTGCTGCATCGGTTCGAATGCGTGAACCATCGTCGCACTGCTTTTCGCAATGAGAAGAACCTGATCGCCCATGTACGCACCGCCTACAACCACATTGGACGTACCTGCTGCGAGGGCGACCAGCAGTTTGGTTGTTTGCGGCTCCCAAACGTGATCGGGGTGGGCGACGGAACTCAAGAGCAATGCTTTTTCGATGCGACTGTCGGGAGTTACATCAAACATCACGCCACTCTCCAGCACCACTCTATGACCGTTCACGTCACGTAACAGCGAGAGTATTAGAGGCCAGCGAATCTGTTCGCGAAATGTCGCTGGATTCGCCGCTCGGAGCTCTGCCGCACGCAGTGCTTCGAAGACGCTCTCGCGCAACTGCTCGTCCTGGCCTGCAAGAGCAAGCGCGTCGGCCAGCATGTGAGTCTCGCTAACGATTTCCGACGACATCGTGATATATGCGATCTGTGTTCACACCACTCTGACAGATGGAATCGGCACGATAAACCGCCCACCGCGTCGCCGATACTCCGCCTGCTGTTTAAGAATCTCACTCGCGAAATTCCAGGTCAGCAGCAACACGTAATCGGGCATGTCCTCCAACAACTTTTCAGGCGCGTAGATTTTCAAGTGCGTCCCAGGTGTGTAGAGGCCTTGCTTTACTGTGCTGCGATCGACCACGTAATCGAGTGTTTCCCGGCCCACGCCGCAATAGTTCAAGAGCGTACTACCCTTTGCCGAGGCACCGTAAACGGCGATTCGTTTGTCCTGTGCTTTCAGCTCGCGCAGGAGTGTAACGACTTCACGTCGCAACTGCTCAACGCGTGAACCAAAACCGCTGTAAAAGTCGATATCGCCGGCGCCCCACACCTCTTCATCGCGCAGCAGTTGCGACACCGATTCGTCCTTGCGGAAACTGTAGCCCGCATAAAGACGCAACGTTCCACCGTGAACGGGTAGTCGCTCAACCTTTTGAATCGTCAGGCCGTTCCGGGTGAATAATGCGTCGAGTGCTGTCAGCGAGAAATAGCTCAAATGTTCGTGATAGACAGTATCAAACTCGACGCGGTCGATCATGTCCTTAACGTAAGGCACTTCGACAACAACAATGCCTTTGTCCTTCAGCAAGGTGCGAAGGCCACTGACAAATCCGTTCAGATCGGGCACGTGCGCCAGGACGTTATTCGCGTGGATTACGTCTGCCTGATACCCTTCGACAACAAGCCGCGAAGCGAGCTCCTGGTTGAAGAAATCACAGACTGTCGGAATCCCGTGTTCCTGCTCTGAAACGCGCGCAATGTTTACTGCTGGTTCGATTCCGAGTACTGGCACGCCTGCGCGTTTGTAGTAGCGGAGGAGATAGCCGTCGTTGCTTGCGACTTCGATGACGAGACTTTCAGCTCCGAGATGACACGAACCAAGCAAACCAGACGATAGATCCTCCGCGTGTCGCAGCATCGTGTCAGAGAACGACGAAAAATAGACGTACTCACGAAACAATTTTTCCGGTGACACGGATTCGGTGAGCTGGACCAGCGTGCAAGCGGAACAGAACGCGAGGTCGAGTGGATACGTCTCTTCCGGTTCCGTGAGTTGTTTCTCAGTGAGTAGCGCGTTTGCCAGCGGCGTGCGGCCGAGGGAAAGAAAAGTTTGCAGTTGACGGTACCCGCACGACCGGCAGGCAGTCGGCTGGGTCTCGGTCATCAAGTCTCGGCTCCTAAAAACTCGCGATACCACTCGATGGTGCGTCGCAGACCTTCATCGAGCGTGAACGTGGGCTTCCAACCGAGAAGCTCGCGGGCTTTGCCGGCGCTCAAATATTGTTCGCGAATCTCATTGACGGTTTCATTGCGCACGTCAGGTTCGAGTTTGGATTTCATCAACTTGATGATCTGATCCACCAGGTCCAACACGGTCATGTTGCTCTCGTTTGAGAAGTTAAATGCCTGCCCCTTCAGCGCGTTATCCGCGGCCAAATACTCCGCCAGAAGCATGTTCGCAACTGCACCGTCCTCGACGTAGAAGTAGTCACGCACGAATTTGCCGTCAGAACGGATCACGGGTCGCTGGCCGCGCAGCACCGAACGAATCGTGCCCGGAACAATGCGGTTCCAGTTGAGATCCCCGCCGCCGTAAAAGTTACCGCAACGCGTAATGGCCACTGGAAGACCATACGTAAGGGCATACGATTGCGTGATTAGATCAGCGCACGACTTGCTTACGTCATACGGGTGGCGGCCAATCAGCGGCGCATCTTCGGTGTAGGGAAGATGTTCGTGTTCGCCGTATGCCTTGTCGGACGACGCTACGACAATCTGTTTTACTGTCGGACTGCGGCGGCACGCTTCGAGTAGCGCCCATGTCCCACCGATGTTTGTTTTGAAGGTTGAAATGGGATTGCGATTTGCGATCGTAACTATCGTCTGCGCGGCGAGGTGCAGCACAGTGTCTATCTCGTACTCGCCAAGAATGCGTTCCAGCAACGATTGACTACGCACGTCGCCGGTTACTACTTTGACTCGATCGATTAAACCGCCGCGCACGAACTCACTCTGCGGCACCGAGTCGCGCACCAGACAAACCACGTCTGCCTGTCCGTGCAGCAGACGGCGCACCAACCAGCCACCGAGCAGACCACTGGCGCCCGTAACAAGCGTCGGCCGATCCTGCCAGAATTGATTGTTGACTGAAGTCACTGCCACACCTTCCACGGTGGGTTGTTGGTTCGCCATAAGCTTTCCAGCAGTCTGACTTCACGCATCGTGTCCATGCATTGCCAGAATGCCTCGTGACGAAAAGCGACAAGCTGTTTGTCTGTCGCTAGTTTTTCCAGCGCATCTGTTTCGAGACTGCTGTCGTCGCCGTTCAAGTAGTCGAAGACTGCTGGTTCAAAAACCATGAAACCACCATTGATCCAACCTTCTCCGATCTGCGGCTTCTCAGTAAATTCCGTTACTAACTGCCCGGAAAATATGAGCCCGCCAAAGCGGGCCGGCGGGCGTACGGCAGTAACCGTCGCAATGCGTCCCTGCTCGCGGTGAAACGCCAGCAGCTTTGATAGATCAACGTCACAGACTCCGTCTCCGTACGTCAGCATAAAAGTTCCATCCGAAAGCCACGGCTGGAGCCGTTTTAGGCGGCCACCTGTATTCGTTTCGTTTCCTGTATCTTTTAGGTGAACGAGCCAGTCTTCACAATCGCTTTCGTGGTTGTTCACGACTCCTTGCGAAAGATCGACGGTCATACTTCCGCTCAATGAACAGTAGTCGAGAAAGAAACGCTTCACGATCTCGCCGCGATAACCGAGCGCGATAAAAAACTCCTTGAAGCCGTGATGCGCATAGTACTTCATGATGTGCCAGAGAATCGGCCGGCCGCCAATCTCCACCATCGGCTTAGGTTTGAGTTCAGTTTCTTCCGCCAGGCGCGTACCAGTGCCGCCTGCCAGGATTACGACTTTCATTCTCGGGAATCTTCCATCCTTCAGTAAGCGCCACTTGCGTCACTTTATTGGGGAGCACGGAGTGATAGCACTCTCTTCGCGAGAGTGCGTGTGCGATCCATCCCATATAGCGCCGGACCGCCCATCAGCATGTAATTCATCAGGTGCCGCGCTCTGCCCGTTAGGGACGCTGCATGAGTAGCGCCATCGCGCTGCGCCGCGGCTACCTGCGCAATGATTGGGTCGGTGTAATTCTGCAAGAATGGTATCGGACACTGATGGCAGATCAGTTTATCGTCACCCAACTTGTCCACGACGCGCAGCGCCATTCCGTCAATCCTCTTGCTGATTGCCGTCTTCTGGTCATCCGTCAGCGGACTCCGCTGTCGTCGTGGTTTGTGCGGTGCCGGTGTAAACATCCGCCGGGCACGTCGAAACGTTTCGTTATTCCAAACGGTGAAGAAATCGCCTTTTTGGTACTCGCCGAAATCGAGCTTCTCCGACGGTACGGCACAGCATGGTGAGACCTTGCCATTTGGATTGAGGACGAAAACACCGTACAGCCAGGCACACGCGCGATCAGTTGTCATCTGTCGCTCGGCTTCCTTCTGTGCCGGATGATCCGGATGATAAATGTTGTATGCCGGAATCGTAGACGGCTCGAAGCCCTCGTTGTGTGGTTCAAGCGGCATTTCCGCGCCGCCTACACTGAACTCGTCCGCACCCCACTCTTTGTGCAGCGCCCGCGCCTGCTCAATTTCGTGTTCATTATGACGAAAGACAAGGAACTGCCAAACGACTTTAGGTGTCGCGCGGTCGAGACGCTGCTTTGCGCGTTGTATGCGTCTCAGGTTGTCTCGCACAAGCTCGAGGTTTCCGTTTCGCCGGTATTTCGCGTACGACTCCTGCGTCACGCCGTCGATTGAAACCAGCATCCGATCCAATCCGCTTAGCACCAGCCGATCGATGTAATCGTCAGTGAGCTTGATGCTCAGATTGGTGCTTAGAAGAATATTGATATCTTTCTTCTTTGCGTACGCGATCATTTCCGGAGTTCGCTTGTGCAAAAGCGGCTCACCCCAGTTGTACATGTAAAGTTGAAATACGTAGTCGCCGATTTCGTCGATTGTCGCCTTGAAGAGTTCTTCGTCGATTCCAACTGTTGGACGCAGGCCCAATCTGAGTCCTGTTGGACAGGCCGGACACTGAAGATTGCAGTAGAGGTTCGGCTCGATGAATGCGGCAACAGGGTAACTGTTTACCGCTTCACGCTTGAGTGCCATGTTTACCCTGAGCTTCAGGATGTTGAGATAGGCCTTCGGTTTCTTCATCGGCGCAGTAAGATTACACGCGTCGGAGCGAAACAAGAAATTCCCCGCACGCTTGGGGATAGCGTGCGGGGAATCTGAAGGTCAGGGCTGAATCAGACCCGAATTTAGTGAATCGTGACGAGGCCACCTCCGGGCGCGCCCGGTGTGGTGTTCCCGGCGTTCCTGTTTTGACCGTCGGTTTGAATGTTCGCGGTCGTGCCACCAAATCCGGTGGTATTGAAAATCACGTCGTTGCTAAGCGCCTTAACGGCCGATCCAGCAGCGGCGTTGATTC
>DASZDV010000135.1:0-5724 GCA_035941575.1 Pyrinomonadaceae bacterium | reverse complement strand
CTCACCGATTATCGTAACTTGCTTACGCATCGCTGTAGGTCGTCAATCCCCCTAGAATTGCGCGCTGCTCATAACTCGATTCTATTTAAAACGGCTTCACGCTAGCGGGACCTTCGATCTTGTAATCCTTCACATCACCCGAAAAGTGTTTATAGTCACTCCACTCAATCGTCTTATTGAAATCCCCTCCCGCAAACAACAACACCTTCACCGACAAATTAATCTGCGCAAACCGAGGCAGCCAAACGCCCTGCGCCATTCGCGTCTGTTCCATCACCAACGCCGCACCGGGCTTAAGCGAAACCAACAACCCACCCGCCATCTTGAACCCTTCAGCAAGACGCGCCTCAAGTCTGATCACCTGCTTATCGACAGGATCGATCCAAACGACGCCAACCAACTTCGCAATCAAACTCTCTTCTCGCGTCTTCGGTTTGAACCCCGCACGAGGTCTAAAGTCAAAAACGATGCTCTCGCGTCCATCGAAACGTTCACGCCGCGGCGACACAAAATCACACGCTCGCAGAAACATCGAGATCGCCGGATCCCCGTCTTCTTTCTTCTTCTCACGCTCAGCACGACGCTTCGCGGCCTCATGCGCGTCCTTCTCCTTCTCTCGCTCCGCTTTGAGAAACTCCTCCTGCACGCGCTTGTCTTCTTTCGCCGTGCGTTCAGCCGATAAAGGCACACCATTTTCGCTAATCAACTTCTGAACCGGTTCACGATTCGGTAACGGATATACTTCGTAAACCCTAACTGTCTGCTTCTTAACTTCACCTTTGCTATTGATTTCGCGATCCGTCTCGGTCTGTTTGAACGAGTACTCCGCGACGCGGTTCTCAGTTTCATCCTGGTTGCGCGCGACCTCGAGCAGCAATGCCGCGACGTCGAGTTTTTCAGTTGCGGCAGGCGGATCAAAAAGTTGATCGTCGACGTTGGTGTTGTAGTTGACGCCATGAAGAATGAGCATCAGTTCTCCTGAACGGCCGCCATCTCCGGACGGCGGAAGCATCATTCGCACTCGATGCGGTTCGAGCACACCGTGCTCAGGACGATAATCTTCGAACGTAATGCGAGTCTTCTTCGCGTCGGCGGTGATCTTGGTGATTAGTTTCGACTTAACGCTGAAGTAGTACTGGACGCGCGCACCGCTGCGCATTGAGAACTCAACGATGTATGCGGGTTCGGAACCGAGATCGCCTAACGATAGAACGCGGGCAAGCACGTTGGCTTTTTTGAAATCGACGAGGTGCGAAGCGGCGAGTGTGGCTTGGAGTTTCGCGGTTGCAGCTTCGAGACCGGTTAGTGTGCGCAACTGTTTATCGAGACCAATCTCCCAGGCGGAGCGCGTATTCGTTGCCGAGATGATCTGGCCGTTGCCGAAGGTCAGTTCGAAACGTTCGGACGCGGGCGCTTTCCGCACCGTGCGTGCGACCCCGACTGGTTGGTTGTTAAATTCGACAACCCAGTCGTAGCTTGCGTCTCGCTGCGCGGCGACCGCTTTCTTCCCTCCGATCGCCTTCAGGTAACCGTCAACAATCTTCTCAACGGACGGCAGCTTCTTCGGCGCACCGGTCTGCTGGCCCACCGCCGTGAAGGCCAGAGCCGCGATGACGACAACCGTCAGCGAAACGTAACGCGCAAAAGACCGGACGGGGGACGCGAGCATCACATTCACTACGACTTCTTCTTCGCTGTCTTTGGCGTTGCCGCCTGCTTGGATGACACTCTGGCCGCGGTTTTCTTATCCGTGGCGATCTGTGTTTTATCCGCGGCCTTCTCTTTCTCAAAGTCGTACTCGTTCAGATGGCCGCCACGAACTTTATAACGATCCACATTCTTGGTTGAGTCTTTCGGCATTGGTGTTCTCCTGCTTGTTCTTAGGTGCGGCTTGACACTGCAAATCCCGCATTCGTATAGTGCAACGGCGCCGTTTTCACGGTCAGTATTTCACGCCTTCAGCCGGCTTAGCTCAGTTGGTAGAGCGTCTGATTCGTAATTAGAAGGTCGCCGGTTCAATTCCGGCAGCCGGCTCCAAATAACTCTCAGTTTGTACAACAATTCAACGGAATTATGAAGGCGACCCTTCGGCCGCGTGCAGTAACTTTGTGTGTGATAGAATTCCATTATGAGTTTAAGTTTTGACCAAATCATTAAGTCAATTGAAGAACTTCCGGTGCCAGAGCAGGAACGGATTCGTCGATGGCTGGATGAGAAGGGAACGTCCAACGGAGAGGACGATGGCTCACAGGAACACGCTAACCGCTCGACAGCGTCGCTCAGATGGTTGCACAAAAACCGAGAGAAATACTCCGGACAATGGGTCGCTCTAGACGGTGACCGCTTGATTGCCAGCGGATCGACAGCTAAAGAAGTCTATTCCAAAGCGAAGGCTGAAGGCGTTGAGATACCGTTCGTCGAATTGGTTACAACGGCAGAGCAAGCACCGTTTACCGGAGGATGGCTTTCTTGAGCGAAACCCTCACGTTCGATAAGACTCACTACTACAACACACTAAAGCCCGGAATCAGCCTCACGGCAATCCTTCATCGCGTATAACGGTGTTAGACCGCAATTGACCAGCGAAGGGCAGCTGTGGCACATAGCGTTAAAGCTGCAATGACATACGCTACAACGACGATGACCTTCTCTATCGGTTCGCCCTTCTTTCTTCCGCCTTCTCTTCCTAGACCCATTCCTATTCTGTAATGATCAAGGATTGCGAAGGGATAGGCTGTCATAAGGATTGCAGCGGCAGCGCAACTTCCAGCTGCGACAGCTAACACTCTCCTTTCTTTTCCAAGGACGACCAAGAGCAATACCACAAAGATAAGTGATAGAACGATCGTGCCAAAGACTAAGTAATCAGCCCAGGCCACCCACGTGGGCCAGTCGGGATGATCCTTGCGGACCTGCAATTCGCGCTGTATCCGAAACATTAAGACGGTAACAGCGAAGCCAGCCAAGATGCTCGCGACGGCGAGAAAGGAATCGGCAGTCATGGATGCCTCCTATGATGAGTTGTCTACTGCGAGGTTAGTTTTAGGCGTTCGGCGAGGACAAAGGTCTTGAAACTCTGAGACACTATAGTTGTATTACAGTTTGGGAAAATGATTCCCAGAAATTGCGCGCAGCGGCGACACCCTCTTGTACGGCAAGCCACGATAGCGAAACCAGCAAAGGCCACGCCAATTGTTGCCGGCGTAAGTTAACAAATCCCGCGACTTCTATAAAACCGACCGTCGACCACACAAACTGTCTCTCAAACTCTGAGAGTCGCCCGCTAGTATTGGCTATGATCTATTGAGCGTTCGGCACCACCGGTGATATAGGCCAGACATTCTCACCTACTCATCGTCGGCGGAGCAGGTCAGGAGCAATAACGAAAACCCCCAGTGTGTTAACCTGCGAGCGATGGGCATCACCGACGAGCGGTTAAAGTCGTACCACCAAAACGGCTTTCTGGTCCTTGAGCGTTTCGTGGAAGATCGCGAGTGTGACGTGCTGCGGGCGGAGGCAGAGCAGCTGGTCCGGGAGTTTGATCCCAACGAAGTGGTTTCGATCTTCTCAACTCACGAGCAGAACCGGCTTACCGATGAATACTTCTTAACCTCCGGTGACAAGATCCGTTTCTTCTTCGAAGAGAACGCGTTCAACCCAAACGGCACGCTTAAGTATGAAAAAGAAAAGTCGATCAACAAGATCGGCCACGCGTTGCATGATCTGAATCCCGTGTTCGAAAAGCTCTCACGCAGCCAAAAAGTCAGAGAACTTGCGTCGGCTATCGGACTCAAGGATCCGTTGCTGCTCCAGTCGATGTACATCTTCAAACAACCAAATATCGGCGGCGAAGTCACTTGTCACCAGGACAGCACCTTTCTTTACACCGAACCAACCGACATAGCCGGCCTGTGGTTTGCCCTTGAGGATGCGACTATCGAGAATGGCTGCCTTTGGGCCGTCCCCGGTGGACATCGACAGGGTTTGAAGTCGCGTTGGCGACGCTCGCAGAATGGCACAATGGAGTTTGAGGTGTTTGATTCCGATCCGTGGCCGGAACACAAACTGGTTCCACTCGAAGTCACAAAGGGAACACTGATTCTCTTACACGGACTTCTGCCACACCGCAGCTTTGAGAATAAATCCTCTCGGTCGAGACACGCCTACACCCTTCACCTTATCTCCGCAAACACGAAGTATCCGGCCGACAACTGGCTTCAGCGATCTGAGTCGATGCCCCTACGAGGCCTCGAATAAGCCGCGGATAAACACAGATATTGAACAATTAGAAAAACCGTGCGGATGCGAGAGTCTAACGACTCGACGTCAAGAATTCCCTAAACGCTCGGCCTTAATAAGCCCCGGAAAATACCTTGCACGCGGACCTGACTGGCGGGGAGAGTAAGCGGTTGAAGCTGTGAATTAGCCGGTTGTAACTCAATATTTGCCCCACGGCGAAAGAGGCGCTTGAGTGTCGCCTGGTTCTCTTCAATCAACAAGGCCACGACAATCTCACCATCACGAGCGTCGGTGCGATTCTCAATCAACGCAATGTCGCCGTCACAGATGTGCTCGTCGATCATCGAATCGCCTTTAACTCGCAATGCATAAACTCGATCCGGCTTCACGCGTCCGAGCAGAAAACGCGGCACTGGAATTCGTTCGTCATTATCAACGACTGCTTCCAACGGCGCGCCCGCAGCGATACGCCCCAGCAACTTCACTTCACAAAGCGAGTCTGCACTCTTGTCTTCCACTTTGACGTTGAGAGCAAATGATCCGTCTTCGTGTTCACGAACCAACAGACCGCGACGTTCGAGCGCTGCAATGTGCTTTGCAATCGTCGCTCGCGACTTCACTCCAAACTGCCGCGCGATCTGCGCATACGATGGAACATAACCGTGACGTTCGAGGAAACGCGTGATGTAATCGAGGATCTCTTTTTGTCGTTGCGTTCGCGGGAGCATTAGTCGTTGCGCAGTTCTCGAACTTAGTTTGAACCCGCTTGTAGGTAAGTACTCGAGTCGACCGTTTGAGGTGGACAACGCATTCTAGGTCGCACAACCCAAAGCGTCAAGCCTTTGTTGCGCACACGTCGTCAACGGATCGAGTAACGCACGAGCGTACGTGGAAAGATTCTAACTGAAGGCGGCATCTGTCCGATCTGTACTGGTGGTGATTTGAGTAACTCGTCGGCCTTCTTGCCGTAGATCGCTTCGTTGAGATCGTTGTCGGGTGTAATCACCGCGCCCTTCAACGCTGCTCCGATGAACGCGCCTTTGCTGCGCGAGTAAGAAAGAATGCCTGCGTCGAGCCGCGGGTTCGTCGATGCGGCTGCTTCACGACCAACTGGACCAGCAGCAATACTCGCTTCACCGCCAAGCTCAAACTTGTCTTTCAATAAACCGTTGAGACCGCTCTCGTTCATGATCAGCAGAATGTAGTCTGTCTTCTGCGCACCGATCTGCGGACCAAAACTGCCGCCACCGAGATTGAAAAACGCCGGCGCACTCCAACTACCTTTAACTCGACGGCTGATGACTCCTTGTCCACCGCGCCCGCCGACCAGAAACGCTGCTTTGATGACGCCGGGAAACACAGCAATCGCTTCGGCCGTGTCGAGCAACTCCTGCGGAATCGCTTTGTCTTTCACGTTCATGATCTCGGTGAAGGTCTCCGCAGCTTCACCCGCGTGCCGCGCGGCATCTTTCGTTCGAGAACTCT
>DASZDV010000134.1:0-4816 GCA_035941575.1 Pyrinomonadaceae bacterium | reverse complement strand
GAGTTGGTTAAGTTTCTCGCGCCGTATCGCAAGAACGCGTTGGACAAACATCCGTGGCGGCCCTGGTACATGGGTGAAATGGATGGCGGGCGTCGAATTCCGGGCGCGCAAAGTCGTTGGAGTCAGGGTAAGGATCTATCGTGGGAGCCTTTGCGGCCGGAGTTGGTAGTCGAGGTCGCTTACGATCACATGCAGGGCACACGTTTTCGTCACACCGCACAATTTCGCCGTTGGCGCACCGACAAGAAACCCACCGACTGCACCTTCGAACAACTCGAAGTAGTGCCACCATACGAAATCAAACAGATCTTCGGCCGTTAACGGCGTTTTGAGGCGCGCCAGTCGCGAGTGGGGTCGTCGTCCGGGTCAGGTGTTTCCTGTGGTGGGCGCAGATCTTCGGGGACGTTGCGCAGGTTCACACGGATCCGTGTCCAGGTGGATGAGCGGCCACGCATCGAGTCGACTAACACGTCGTCGATGGCCAAGAACTTAGCAGCCTTGCGGTATTTTTTCTTCCACCTGTTAAGCCCGGCAAGCGCAGCTTCTTTATCGGGTGAGTTTGCGATAACCAGTAACGGCATTCGCACTCGCGCGGGTTTCTTCTTCGCCGCTGACCGCCGTTCGGTGGCGGCGGCGCGTGCGCGAGAGGGCGCGACGCGCGTGGCTTCTCCTGCCATCTTGCGAAAGTGGGGAGGCCACGGAGCGTCCCCCATTCCGGCCGCCTCATCACGTGCTGCTAACTCGAGTAGTTTCTCCAGTGAACCCGCATGACGATCCATCTCAGCGTGTGCGTCACCCGATTCCGCAAAACGCCGCGGCACGGTCAACACATTGAAGTCTGCCGGTTCACACTTCTCAACTTCATCCCATTCGAGCGGCATCGACACGCGTGCATCCGGCAACGGACGCACTGAATACGCCGAGCACGTCGTACGGTCCTTCGCGTTCTGGTTGTAATCGAGGAACACGCCATGCCGTTCCTCCTTCCACCATTTCGATGTCGCAAGCTTCGGCGCGCGCCGCTCGATCTCACGCGACAGCGCTACCGCCGCCCGTCGCACTTCGCTGAACGTCCAACGCTGATGAATGCGAACGTTGACGTGCATTCCACGCGACCCACTCGTCTTGGGCCACCCGCGCAAACCCACTTCTTCAAGCAGCGCTTTCACTTCCAACGCAACTTTCCGCACGTCTTCCCAACTCACGCCAGGATTTGGATCCAGATCGACGCGTAACTCATCCGGATGGTCCAGGTCACTGGAACGCACGGCGTGCGGATGCAACTCGATACACCCAAGGTTAACGATCCACGCTAGCCCTGCCGCATCGTCAACAACTATCTCTTCCGCGTTTCGACCTGAAGGAAACGATAACGTTACGGTTCGCAACCACTCGGGCCGGTTCGCCGGCGCGCGTTTCTGATAAAACGCTTCACCTTCCGCGCCATCGACGTATCGCTTCAGCACGATCGGCCGGTCGCGAATCCCAGCCAATGCACCGGGAGCGATCGACAAGTAGTAGCGCACGAGATCGAGTTTTGTGAGCTTGATTTGTTTCGAGAAGTAGGGTTTGTCAGGGTTGGTTATGCGGACGTCGTGTCCGTTAACAGAAAGGACTTCAGCTGTATCGTCGGTCTTGGCCACAGAGTAGAGCGAATTATAGTGGCTTGGTCATGTTGATGAAATGGCACGCTTGCTTCGTCGGCACGTCCGGTGGAAACGGCGTCGTGCCGTTTTCGACGTAGCCGCGATGTTCATAAAACGCGGGCAGCTCCGTTCGCAGATTGACGATGTAAATGTCCATGAAACGAGAACCGAGTTCGCGGCAATACTGCTCGCCGGCAGTCATCAGCCGCGATCCCAGCCCGGCCTGTTGCCGGGAGGGATCAACCGACAACAGCCCGAGGTAAGAACGTTCGCCGCGAGGCTCCACGTAAACACAACCGCTGATTCCCGTCTGATCTTCAGCAACGAGAAACGCGCCGCTCTCAAAAAGTCGCCGCACTTCGTCGAGCGTGATTCGATTCCCGTCAACGAAGAAACCCTCGGCGATGCGAAAAGCGGCATTGATCACGGCGGTGACCTTCTCAGCGTCCGAAGAATTAGCGATCCGGATTTCACTCATCTTGCGTTGTCATGGACCAATCAAATGATAGAATGCGCGCCGCAATTCTGGAGTAGTTGCCAAACTCAGATCAAGTGAAGGACTCATGACGCAAGCACCCGAAGCGCGCTCCGGACTCGATCCCTGGCGCATCGCTGAACTCCCGCCTGCGCCACGACCGCGCGGCCTTGGTTGGTTTAACGCAATCGGTCCAGGTGTGATCGTGCTCGGTGTTTCAATCGGCAGCGGCGAGTTCCTGCTTGGTCCGGCAGCTTTTATTAAGTACGGCCTGTCGTTGCTTTGGGTGGTCGGGATCGCCTCACTACTGCAAACACTCCTGAACGTCGAGTTGATGCGCTACACAATGGCCACCGGCGAACCTGTGATCACCGGGTTTATGCGCACACGCCCACATTCAACTTTCTGGGCGTGGTTCTATTCGATCCTTTACTTCATGCAAATGGGTTGGCCGGGTTGGGCGGGTGCGGCGGCGGGCGCAGTGTTCTTTCTGTTCACAAAGCGATTGCCGGTAACAACTGAAGCCGGAACCGTCTACGCGATCGGCGTCACACTGTTCTTATTGTGCGCGCTGATCCTGACGTTCGGCCGGCGTATTGAGCGCACACTCGAGTATCTCAACTGGATCATGGTCGCGGTGATTATCGGTGGTCTGGGAACGTTGGCTTTGATATTCGTTCCACTATCGACGTGGCTTGCAGCGGTTGTGGGTTTTGCCGGGTTCGACATGACCACGCGTTCATTTCAATTCGTGCCCGCAGGCGCGGACTTCTTTCTGCTTGGCGCATTTGCGGCGTATACGGGCGGTGGTGGCGTCGCGAATCTCACGCTGAGCAATTGGGCACGCGACAAAGGCTATGGCATGAGCAGCATGGTCGGATTTATTCCGGCAGCCGTCGGTGGAAAGAAAGTTGCGCTGGCCCACTCGGGCGCAACGTTTCAACCAAACGCAACAATGCTCGAACGTTGGCGCGGCTGGTGGCGGATCGTTCGCGTGGATCAGTGGGGCGTTTATTTTGTCGGCGCGATTTTGGGGATGACATTCCCTGCATTGTTATATGTGACGTTTGTGCAGGCGGGCAGTGATATTCGTGGACTCGGCATCGCGGCTGCATTGGCCCAGGCCGTCGCCACCCAGAAAGGCGCGATTTTCGGCGGCGTGATTGCGATACTCGGCGTGTGGATCCTCTTCAAGACGCAGTTGGACATACTCGAAGGAATGACGCGCGCGATCACCGACATACTATGGACCGGCAGCGCTCGCATTCGAGCGTGGCGCGGCGGCGACGTGCGCATCGTGTATTACGTGGTGCTCGCAATAATTACCGCGTGGGGCATCTTTGCACTGCGTCTCACTCAGCCGATCATTCTGTTGGCTCTGAGTGCAAACATGGCCGGCATCGTTTTCATCATCAGTTCGTTGCACCTGCTTTACATCAACACACATCTGCTTCCGGTTGAGCTGCGACCGCCGATGTGGCGTCGTTTGGCACTGGTCGCGCTCGCGTTGTTCTACGGATTGTTTTTGACAATGTGGGTGTGGTCACTTTTAAAGTGAAGCCGTTTGGTTGGCGACGTGGATTTGGGAAGTTGAAAAAGCCGAACGAATACAACAGCGCTGGGCGCGCTATGGCAACTTCTTTTATTACGATGTAACCGCGAAACCTTTTTGATCACGATTCCTAAAACAGGACCCGCAACCGCGCGCTGTAACACGCTTTCTCCTCAGTGACTCACACTGCTTCACTGCATTTCTAGTGCCGTTTGTGCGTTTCGACGGCTCGTCGTATAGTGGGACCAAAAGATTTATGGGAGACGCTTCAATGGACACGACATTTTCGGTGTTGCCGCCCGCGCCTGACTACAACCCCGTCAAGCAGGCCATCGCCAGAGCTGAAGAACTGGGCGAGAAATCCATCGCGACAACACTGGGTTACTTTTCAACCATGCCTTCATCCACGGACATCATCGCCAACCCCGTCCTTTATCACACTCCCGTCGATTGCAACGGAACAAAGATCACTCTCGACATTCGATCATTCACGATTCGCGGCGTTATTAACGAACCTGACATTCTGCGCGGAAAAGCGGGTCCCGTTGATGTGATATTTACCGGACTCTTCGGTGACTCCGGAGGATCCGCTGCGGCCAAAGAAACACTCGCTAAATTTATCAACGACAAGTTTTTCGAAAGCGTTAAAGGCAACGGTCGCCTCGTAGAAATGGTTGCCTCGTTTGTAAGCAAATATCCGGGTTGGGGGCCTGAAGTTGCAATGCAACACATGGCGACCCTGCGCAAAGCGAGAGCCGGTCGTCCGGAAGTCGGCGGCATTCATGATGAGCGCGATTCGGGTGAGTTGTTAAGGGACATGATCGCGTGTCACATGGACAACGTTGCGGTCGGCGGCGTGTCCGCTTATATGAACTATCTCGTCGCAACGAAGCCGCAGGTAACCGAAAGTGATCTCGCAGCACAAACGAATGAATTCATATCCTCCGAAGTGGCGCGCGGAAGAAACGCTTTTCAGGTTTCTTACAGTCTCATTCTTGGGCGTCACGCGAACGATCACGAAAGTTTGATCCTGGAACGCATGGGAACGATCCAGATTCATCACGGATCCGCGGGTTCAAATATGGTCGCACGCTACATGGCGACGCTTCACACGATGTCAGTCTCCGACTTCTTCACCGCGTC
>DASZDV010000133.1:0-6336 GCA_035941575.1 Pyrinomonadaceae bacterium | reverse complement strand
ACCTCGTGACCGAGTTGGGTGAGTTCATAAGCAGCAACAAGCCCGGCCATTCCGGCGCCCAGTACGAGCACCTTCTTTGCCGGGCCTTTCAGGATAATTGCCGATACGTCGCGAACAAGGGGACTGCTGACAAGACCGGTGCCTGCAACGGCAAGTGCACTGCGCCTCAAGAAGTGACGGCGAGTTATTACCAACAAGTCCTCCCTGGGAGACGGAGACCGCGATTTCTAATAAAGATGGTTTCCAGACCTGCGTGTTCGTGCCGGGGGCCTGCTCGAACTGTCTGTACGTCGTGGCGCTGGCGCAGGTTGCGTGGTGTTTTCGTCAGGCGGTTTGGGCGGCATCTCCGCTTTACTAAACCGAGGCAGCAACTCATCGCGCATCGCTAACTGATAAACACTCCAGGCGACCACCATCGCATCTTTCTTCACGTCGTCTTCGAGAATACGTTCGTAAGTGTCGAGGTTGGTGTGCCATGTGTGGCTGTTGTATTCGATTGGATCCTGGCCCATGCCGATACCCGGCAAACCCGCCTGGCTGAACGACGTGTTATCCGATCCTCCGAGACGCCTGCTGCGCGATGCCACCGCGCCGACCACGCCATCGTCCTTAAACGGTGCGATTATGTCGCGCATGATGTTCGCGGCTTCCGGTGGTCCAAACACTGACGCGCCACGCACGCGCCCGGTACCGGAGTCGATATTGAAATATCCGCCGAACTTTTCGTATCCGGGTTTTTGTTCTTCAAACGATCCGAAGTGCTGTTTGACGTAGGCTTGCGATCCCAGGAGTCCCTGTTCTTCGCCGCTCCACAAGGCGACGCGAATAGTGCGACGCGGTTTCACGCCGAGTGTTTTCAAAATGCGAGCTGCTTCCATCATGATCGCGCAGCCGATGGCATTGTCAGTCGCGCCGGTCGCTGCGTGCCACGAATCGAGGTGTCCGCCGAGCATGATTACTTCGTCGGCTTTGTCAGATCCGCGAATCTCTGCGACCGTGTTGTATGACGTGGCGCCTTCAGGATAGACGCGGTTCACGATGTTGAACTCCAAAACAACTTCAGTCTTGTCGTTGAGAATTCGACTGATGCGGCCGAAATCCTCGTTACTCATGACTACTGTAGGCAGCACTTTGCGGAGATCGTACGTGCTGTTGCTAAACGCGCGAATCTGACGAAACTCACGTCCCGCATCGTTCACCTGGACCAACGCCCCACTATCTTTCAAGAATGCAGCGACTTGTTCGTTAATCTGCCGGTTCGCAAGCGGACGCGGCGCGTTTGGCGCGGGCGTCGGCGTTGGTGACGGTGTGGGAAAAGCGAATGGCCTCGCATTGGGTCCATAGCGCTGTTGCGCTTGCTCATCGGTGGTCCTTTTCGGCGGCGGATTCAAGGTAAACGCAACTATCGCCGGTTTCCCGACCAACACAATGCGGTCGCGAACCCGCGCTTTGTTATTAGCAAAGAACGCCGTCAACTCTTCCTGCGACGGGCGTTCCGGAAGGATGAGTTGAATGGCTTTTCCTTGCACTGTGCCTTTGGTGCTCGGCGTCCACGCAAGCACTTCGCATACGAGCGGATCCTTCACAGGCGAAATGATATGAGCGGTCAGCCGTTCGTTAAGCCAACCTGGATGCTTGAAGTCCCACGATTCGAGATGCGCGTTGTCGAAACCCCATGCGGTCATTTGTTTAACGGCCCACTCCGCAGCGGCTTTGTGGTTTGGCGAGCCTGTCAATCTTGGGCCGTACAAGTCCGTGAACATGTGCATCGTCTTCATGATCTGCGAACGCTCCATTGCTTCGGCGCGAATGCGCGTAAGCAAGTCTCCACTGCCGTTTTGCGCAACCGCCGGCAGGATCAACAGCGACAACATTAGCGAGAAGGCGACAAACCGTTTCAGCATTCTGTTTCTCCGGAAGAGTCGATTAGGTTGGGTCCTAGCGGCGAGATTATACTTTGCGCATGAGTGCAAGAACAAAAGCAACACGGATCGACTCCAACGAAAACAGATCACTGCCAAACTCGCGCCGCGTTTACGTCAACGGCAAATTGCCAGGTGTGCGCGTGCCGTTCCGCGAGATAACGCAGAGTGCGTCGCGTGAATTTGACGGCAATGTGGTGCCGAATCCGCCGGTGCGTGTTTACGACACGAGTGGACCGTGGGGAGATCCGAATGTTCATGGCGAGAGTGCGAACGGTTTGCCGGCGTTGAGACGTGACTGGATTCTCGGCCGTGGCGATGTTGAAGAGTACGAAGGGCGCGACGTACAGCCGATCGACGATGGTTATCTCACGTTTGCGGCTGCGAACCGTGCGCGCGTGAAAGATGTTGGCAGGCTTGAAGAGTTTCCGACGGTGCGACGCACAGTGTTGCGAGCGAAACCGGGCGCGTGTGTGACGCAACTTCATTATGCGCGACGGGGAATAATCACTCCCGAAATGGAATTCATCGCTATTCGTGAGAACCTGGGACGCGAAGTCGCGTGGGAAGCGGGCGCAGCGCCACGCGATTCCTTATTGCACCAGCATCCAGGGCAATCGTTTGGCGCGGCAATCCCGCAATACGTCACGCCGGAATTTGTGCGTTCTGAGGTAGCTCGCGGGCGTGCGATCATTCCCGCCAACATTAATCATCCCGAGTCGGAGCCGATGATTATCGGCCGGAATTTCCTCGTCAAAATCAACGCCAACATCGGAAACTCCGCCGTCGCTTCTTCCATTGAAGAAGAAGTAGACAAGATGCGCTGGTCCATTCGCTGCGGTTCTGACACGGTGATGGATCTGTCAACGGGCAAGAACATTCATGCCACGCGCGAGTGGATCATTCGCAATTCGCCGGTACCGATCGGCACCGTACCGATCTACCAGGCGCTGGAGAAAGTTGGCGGAAAAGCTGAGGAGCTAACGTGGGAAATTTTCCGCGACACGCTGATCGAACAAGCGGAGCAGGGCGTCGACTATTTCACGATTCATGCCGGAGTGCGGCTCGCTTACATACCTTTGACGGCGCGCAGGACGACAGGAATTGTAAGCCGTGGGGGCTCGATCATGGCGAAGTGGTGCCTGGCGCATCACGAAGAGAGTTTTCTGTACACGCGCTTTCGCGAGATCTGCGAGATCATGGGGGCTTATGACGTTTCGTTTTCGTTAGGCGATGGTTTGCGACCCGGATCGATCGCTGATGCTAATGACGAAGCACAGTTTGCAGAGCTGGAAACACTTGGTGAGTTGACGAAGATCGCGTGGGAGCACGACTGTCAGGTCATGATTGAAGGTCCCGGTCACGTGCCGATGCATTTGATCAAAGAGAACATGGACAAGCAGCTCGAGACGTGTCACGAAGCCCCGTTCTACACGCTTGGTCCACTCACAACCGACATCGCGCCTGGTTACGACCACATTACTTCTGCAATCGGCGCAGCGATGATTGGCTGGTTTGGTACGGCAATGCTTTGTTATGTGACGCCGAAAGAACATCTTGGTTTGCCAAACAAGAAGGACGTGAAGGACGGTGTCATTGCGTACAAACTCGCCGCGCACGCTGCCGATCTCGCGAAAGGACATCCCGGCGCGCAGTATCGCGACAACGCGTTGTCGAAGGCGCGTTTCGAGTTTCGCTGGGAAGATCAGTTCAACCTCTCGCTCGATCCTGAAGTCGCACGCGAGTACCACGACGAGACCTTGCCGCAGGAAGGCGCGAAGCTGGCGCACTTCTGTTCGATGTGTGGCCCACACTTCTGCTCGATGAAGATCACACAAGACGTTCGTGAGTACGCCGCACAGAAACAGGTCGACGAGGCCGCAGCGCTGACAATTGGCATGCAAGAGAAGGCGAAGGAGTTTGTCGACACTGGCGGCGAAATTTATCGCAAGTAGAGAGTCTCAAAGCCCAGAAGCAGTCACGAGTTTTTAATCCGGATCATTCCTCCCAAAACGGCCTGTCATGGCGCGCCGCGACTGAACTACCTCAACAGTCGGGAGCGAGGAAGGAATGGACTTCACACCGGTCGAATCGAAAATGGTTCTGGGCGTGCGCTACAACGAAAAGACTTACGAACTGGATGTAGTGTTCCGTAGTGGTGAAAAGTATCGCTACAAGAGCGTGCCGCTCTTTGTCTACGAGGGATTGATGACCGCAAGGTCGCAGGGACAATACATGCACAAAAGGATTCTCGGACGGTACAAGTATGAAAGACTTGGTTAGTTTAGTTCTGCTTACAACTCTTGTTGTCGCACCCGTCGTCAAGGCGCAAAAACGGGTGGCGGCGGGATCAGTGCCACCGGCGACGTTTGCAGATCCCGATCGCAAACAGAAACTCGCGGCGGCGTTTCCTGAAATTGAAAAAGCGTTCACGGCGTTCGTCGAGCGGGTGCAGATGCCCGGCGCGGTGATGGGCATCATTGTTGACGGCGAACTCGTGTGGGTCAAAACTGCGGGCGTTCGCGACGTAACCACAAAAGCTCCCGTTACTCCGGAAACAGTTTTTCGCATCGCATCGATGACGAAGAGCTTTACCGCGATGGCGATATTGAAGTTGCGCGACGAAGGCAAACTGTCGCTCGACGACGCGGCTGCTCGTTACGTTCCGGCGCTCGCGGAACTGCCTTATCCGACAGGCGACTCCCCAGTAATAACGATTCGTCACTTGTTGACGCATTCCGAAGGTTTTCCTGAAGACAATCCGTGGGGCGATCGCCAGTTGGCCCAAACTGACGAGACGATGCGCGCCTGGATCAAGTCTGGTATTCCATTCTCGACTGCGCCCGGCACGACTTTCGAGTATTCCAATTATGGTTTCGCAATTCTCGGGCAAATCGTCGCCAAAGTTTCCGGACGTCCGTACGCCGACTACGTTCGCGACAACATCCTGCGGCCGCTCGGCATGAATTCGACGACGTTCGACATGAACGCTGTCCCACGCGAGCAGATCGCGCTTGGTTATCGTCGTGAAGACGACGCGTGGAAACCGGAACCGATACTCGCGCACGGCTCTTTCGGTGCAATGGGTGGACTTTGGACCAACGCGCCCGATCTCGCGCGTTACGTAGCATTCTTGATGTCAGCGTTTCCGCCGCGCGACGAACCCGAACGTGGTCCAATCAAACGAAGCAGTGCTCGCGAGATGCAACAACTCTGGCGCTTCTCGCCGGGTAGCGCGTTTCGTTCAACGACGGATGCGCCGTTGCAGATAAGCGCCGGTGGTTATGGCTATGGCCTCGGTATTGGTCAGGATTGCCGTTTCCCTTACACGGTTGGCCACGGCGGCGGCTTGCCGGGTTACGGTTCGCTCATGCGCTGGTTGCCGGAACACGGCGTCGGTCTGATTGGCATGAGTAATCTCACTTACGGTGGTTTCAATGGTGTCTTCAACGACGCCGTAAACGCGCTTCATCGCACGGGCGCATTGCAGCCTCGCGTAGTCAAACCGTCGCCTGCGCTTCTCACCGCGCAAACAGACCTCTCACAATTGATCATCAAGTGGGACGACGCGCTCGCAAACCGGATCATGGCCGATAACGTGTTTCTCGATATTCCTGCCGAAACACGGAAGAGTCGCTGGCAATCGTTAGCGAAGGACCACGGCGTCTGCCGGCCAGCCACGTCGATAAATCCGGAAAATGCGTTACGCGGCGGCTGGCGCATGACCTGCGATCGTGGCTGGCTCGACGTGTTCATCACTCTTGCACCAACAACGCCGCCGAAAATTCAGGCGATCGGAATCACACCGGTACTGCCGCCGGACGCCGAGATGTCGAAGGTAATTGACTCAGTTTTGAAACTGCTGAGCGCGTGGGATCAAAAGGCGCTGGACGCGATCGCGGCTCCGGCGTTGAACGCCGAAAAAGTGCGACGTCAAGTCACTGCGATGTCAGCGTGGGGCACTTGCAAAGTTGGCGAACCGCTTTCAGGAAATGGCTCACGCAACACCGCGATACGATTCACATGCGACAATGGTCCAATCGTCGCGCGCATTGCGCTGGACCCGGCGACACACAAGCTGACAAATCTGGACCTCGTGCCGTTACGCGAACAACGTTGCGTGCCTTAGATTAATCGGCGAGTCCCGCGCGCCGTTGCATATCACGCAATGTTTCAGGAATGAACGACGTGATCTGGTAGGTCTCTTCGCGGCCGTCTGCAAACGTCTGGTAGAGATTGAAGTCCGGCAGTGACAAACAACTGAGCGGCGACTGATGGCTGTAGCCGGTGTCGAGTCCAACGGCGCTATGAGAAATGTAGATACCGTGGCGTCCGAGTCGTCCGCGCAACGGCAGCAGCGGCGTTGGCGTGTGCCCAAACACACAAGGCTTTCCGCGGTAGTTTTTGTAGAAAT
>DASZDV010000132.1:0-1856 GCA_035941575.1 Pyrinomonadaceae bacterium | reverse complement strand
ATTGCGGAAAGCACTGGTAAACAAGGGAAGGGAATACTACCTGTTGTCGGCGAGCCACTCGGAGATCCGTCGGTGTATGGAAGCGATCGAGTTTTCGTGTCCATATCGCTGGGCAAGAGTGAGGCGAATTTGGAGTCGCTGGCAAAAGTGGGTCATCCGGTGATTCGTCGCGAGCTGAACGATCTTTACGATCTGGGTGCGGAATTCTTCGCTTGGGAGTTTGCCACGGCGTGTGCAGGTTGGAGACTTGGAATCAACCCTTTCGATCAACCCAACGTCCAGGAAGCAAAAGACGCGACCAAAGAACTGCTCGCCGAGTTCACCAAACACGGTCGCTTGCCTGATCCGACTCCGCCGGTGTCACCCGCTGAAGCCGTCAGAACGCAGCTCGCGCAGGTCAAGCCGGGTGATTACATCGGTTTTCTCAACTACGTCGAAGAAAATTCCGAGACAGATCGGAAGCTACAGACAATCCGCACTCACTTGCGCGACACGACGCGCTGCGCCACAACAATCGGCTACGGTCCGCGCTTTCTCCACTCAACCGGCCAGCTTCACAAAGGCGGTCCAAACACGGGTGTCTTCTTTCAACTCGGCGCTAAAGACAACATCGATTTTCACATCCCCGGCGAAGCTTACTCCTTCAGCATACTCAAAGAGGCGCAAGCTCTCGGCGACTTTAGAGCACTCAAAGCGCGCGGTCGGCGCGTGGTCAGAATCGACCTCGGCGATGATCTATTGTCAGGTCTGGAGCGACTGGAGCAGGCGATTAAGTCAAGCTGAATGCTTGGAACTCATACGATTTGATCCTTATCGCGCACAGATGTCATACGGCACTGGAAGACGCCTGCGAATCATCCTTTATTAACTTCAAAGACATCCCCCAGAGTCATAATCGCGTTCTCGTTCGGGCATACGAGTTGCCGGGCGGAAGCTAAAACGCTCGCTTCCTGGGAACCCTGCCAGTCTGGAGGAGGAACCGTCGCCGTGAGATTTATCGAGAAGTTTTTTAGGAACGAATTAGCTATAGATCTGGGTACTGTCAACACGCTCATTTACGACCCTGACCGGGGTATTGTGCTGAATCAACCGTCCGTCGTGGCCGTCGACCGCTACGATGGCGAGGTCGTTTCCGTAGGTCACCAGGCGCTGCGACTACTCGGCCGAGAACCGCGCGGTATCGAAGTCCACCGCCCTATCCGCTCCGGCACCATTTTCAATTTCGAAGTAACGAGGAAAATGCTGCGTTCGTTTATCGGCAACGTGACTGACGGCTATCGTCGCGGTCATTTTGTTGTGGGTATTCCTGGTTCGGCGACTGCCGTCGAGCAGCGTTCGGTGCGCGATGCGCTGCACGAGGCGGGTGGTAGCCGTGTCGAACTTGTAGACGAGGGTCTCGCAGCCGGACTTGGCGCCGGTCTTTCGTTTGACGACGAGCGTGCGCATCTCGTGGTTGATATCGGAGGCGGCACGACAAACATCGCGATTGTTGCATCGGGCGGCATCGTTTCGTCAGTGAGTTTGAACGCAGCCGGCAACGCGATGGACGAAAGCATTCGCGATTACGTGCGGTCCAACTACTGTTTACAGATCGGCGAGAACACCGCGGAAGCACTGAAGAAACAGATGGGAGTGCTTGGCGAGGCGATACCCGAGGACGAACGAAAAGCGAAGATTGTCGGCAAGCAGTTGAGCGACGGTTCTGCGTCGGCGGTCCATATTACGGCGGAAGAAGTGCGCGAGGCATTAGAACCGGTTCTCAGCGAAATCGTCACCGGCGTGAGGAGAGTGGTTGAAGATGCGCAGCCGGAAGCGGTTGCGGACATCTTTTACTCAGGACTCATTCTCACGGGTGG
>DASZDV010000131.1:0-3043 GCA_035941575.1 Pyrinomonadaceae bacterium | reverse complement strand
ACAAGATCGGTTTTGAAATCGTAACTGAAATCAATAGGCAGAACGCCGTCGATTGATGGTGGTTTGTTACTTGGACCAGCGGGAAATGGAAGAGTTGCGCCACTCCCGAGCCGAACCTCGCTTGCCGTTGCCGTCGCGATGACAGGTGATCCACTTCCGCTGAGAGATATGGCGCCGATCCAGTCGGCCTTATCTGTTTTATTCGTGTCACTCTGTGGCTCAAACTTGATGTCCACGTCCGCGGCGGCGGTTTTAAACACCGGCGCTTCCAGCTTCAGAAAACTTCGAAACGGCACGGCTTCTTCACCCGGTGGTGGCTTAATTGCCGCCAGATCGCGCCGGTACTCAGGCACGCGCATCAGCACGTTGCGCAGAAACGTCGTGCGCGTGGCGGCTGCGCGCGTGTCATCGGAGTTCGAAGCTTGCGCGACGGCAGTCACCTGCTCTTGAACCTCGGAGGGCCACGAAGAAGATCGTGCGGTGATCTTCGCGACCGCTGAGTTGAGTGTCGCGGTGTCGTTTCGTTTTGCAGCAACGCGACTGAGTTCAACGAGTGCGGCGATGTTCTCAGGCTGCGCAGAAAGGATCTGCTGAATCAGACGCTGAAACTCTTCGTCGTTTCCTTCACGTTCGACTTCCTCGGCGAGTTTGTATGTGGCGATCAGGTTTTTTGGATCGAGCTCAACTGCTTTGCGCAGCGCCGTTATCGATTCCGCAGTTTTTCCGCGAGTGCTCTCGAGCAGTCCGACGAGGTAGTAGATATTGCTGTTGTCGGAAGCGAGTGAGCGTGCACGCTCGAGCCGCTCGGCGGCAGTGTCGAAATTTTGTTGTCGTAGCGCGAGCAGGCCCCAGTTGGCCCAACCCGCCGGCTCGCCTGGTGCGAGTTGCGTGAACTGCGCCAGCTTCGCATCGGCCTGCACGTCGTGACCAACTTCAAGTGCGGCGAGTCCGATGTAGAACGTGCGCACAATCTCGTTGTATTGCGGAGACGATCGCGTTGGCAGCGTGCTGGTTGGACGACAAGCACCGAACAGGAGGGCGGCGAGCAGAATTAGAATCTGCCGCATCTGTGGTTGACAATGAACCGTTCGCATTTATATTCGAGGCACTTATGCAGAGTTTTAAAACTGGCGCTTTACTGCTGGGACTTCTGATCTGCTTTCTTAACGCGTCATTAATAAGGCCAACATCCGCTCGTCGTCAAAACGTGCCGGCTAAAACGACGGCGCGTGAAGACGCTTACCGCGCGAATAATCAAGGCGTCGCGCTGCTCGAACAGTTCAAGTATAAAGAGGCGGCTGAGGCATTCAAACGCGCGTTGCAACTCGCTCCCGACCTTGCGTTGGCGCGCATCAACCTCGGCATTGCGCTCTTCAACGTGCCGGATCTGCCGGCGGCGCAACGCGAGTTGCAAGCTGCCGCTACACTCGCGCCGTCAGCGCCACAACCACCTTACCTTCTCGGTCTTGCCGCAAAGACGCAGAACAGGCCCGACGAGGCGATCACTTACTTTCAAAAGGTATTGCGGATCGATCCAAACGACGTCGGCGCGAATGTCAACCTGGGCCAACTTTACGCGCAGCAGCGCAAGTATACGGAAGCAATCGCAGCATTGCGCATCGCGATCGCCGCCGAGCCTTACAACGCAACCGCGCTCTACAATCTGGGCACTGCTCTGGTCCGCGGTGGACAGCGCGATGAAGGAATGAAAGTCATCGCACAGTTTCAGGAGTTACGTCAACGCGGCAGTGGTACGACGTTGGGCACGAACTATCTCGAGCAGGGGCGCTATGCGGAAGCGATTGCTTCGACCGGGGCAGAACGAGATCTCGTCGATAAGCGCGTGCCTGAAGTTGTTTTCAGGGATGTAACGGTAAGCAATTTGTACGCGGCGGGGGATTGGCCGAACCCGGATACACGACCTGAACAAGATGGTGGCGCGGTGGTGTTGTTTGATTACGACGGTGACGGTGATCTGGATCTGCTGGAAGTTGCGGGAGGCAGACAACGACTGGCGCGCAACGATGGCGGCAAGTTTGTTGACATTGCGGCGCAGTCTGGAGCGTTGGCAAAGATTTCAAGCGGGATTGGCGTCGCAGCCATTGCGGGCGATTACGATAACGACGGGAAACCTGATCTTTTTATTGTTCGCAACACCGGGAGCGCGCTTTATCACAACGATGGCAACGGGAGCTTTTCGGATGTAACTGCGGCAGCGAAGATATCGGTTGGTTCGACGTCAGCGCGCAGCGCTGCTTTTGTCGACGTAGACCACGATGGCGATCTCGATATCTTCATTCCAGGCAGTTTCCTATTGCGGAACAACGGGGACCGGACGTTTACCGATCAGCTCGCGACTGCAAAGCTTCACGAAAAGATCTCCGCAAACTCGGTCATACCGACGGACTTCGATAACAGGCGCGATATCGATCTACTGGTTGCTTCAGCCGACAAAGTGTCTCTTTGGCGCAATCTGCGTGATGGCACGTTTCGCGATGTCGCAGCGGAAACAGGTCTCAGCGAGATCAAGGGTGCTGCTAGCGTTGCAGCAGGGGACGTGAATAAAGACGGATACACGGATTTTTATTTTTCAAATGGATACTTCGCGCTGAGTAACGGCAAAGAACACTTTCAAATTCAACAGGGTCCGGGCGACAGCGACGCGGCGCAATTCATCGACTACGACGACGATGGGCTGCTGGATCTTGTCCTCGTCTCCGGATCGAAGCTGCGAATTATCCGCAACCTCGGTGACGGATGGAGCGACGTGACAACTAAAGCTGCTCCGGAGATCGCCGCCGCTTCTGGTCCACGTGCCCGCGTTCTTGCCTCAGGCGACATCGACGGCGACGGCGACTCCGACATCATCTTCGGCTCGCCGGGCGGCGGTTTGCGTTTCGCGCGCAACGACGGCGGCAATGCGAATCGCTCGTTACGTGTCTCACTCACCGCGAAAGTAAGCAATCGCAGCAGCGTCGGCGCGAAGGTTGAAATAAGAGCCGGCAGTCTCGCACAAAAACTCGAAACGTACTCCGCGTTTCCG
>DASZDV010000130.1:0-9918 GCA_035941575.1 Pyrinomonadaceae bacterium | reverse complement strand
ATTTGAAAACCTTTAGTGAACGCAGCCATTTTGGTCCACCATTCTTGCTGCCGACTACGCCGCGCTTGAAGCCGAAGCCGAGCAGGCCGCGGCGCCGTTCTTCCGCGCAATCGAGTGCGATCAATATCGTGTGAGTGCCGGCGATGGCTTTGACTTTGAAATCTCCCTGTTCTTTCGTTACGCGCATTGGGGGTCCTCCGTCGTTATTCAGGCTTAAGTAGTAGGAAGTCGTGAGACTCCTGAAGTATATGAGCGCAGAGAATTATTCGTTTCTGTGTCTGTGTCAAGACTTACGGACACTAAGTTCAGAGTTCAAGCTTCAGCTTGACGGTTCGAAACGTCAGCCAAGCCTGAACTCTCAACCTTTCAAACTAGCCACGAAACTACGAGTCGCGCTCGCAGTTTAGCCGCGGATCTACGCGGATGAACGCAGATCGAGTAAACTCTCCGACGCTTTGCCCAGAAATCCGTTCGAGCATTCGGAGGTTTCCCGTGAAAAACTTGCTGCGGCTTGCTTGTGTCTTGATCCTTGCGTTCGTGATAGCTCCCGTCGCTAATACTGAAACTACTCAGGACCAACCGACCATCGCGAAAGATTCGATTCAGATCAGGGCGTTCACCTTCAACGTTTACAAAGGCAACTACGACGTGTGGAGCTGGGTGCCGGAAATGAAGTTTCGCGTCAACGGACCTATCGCGAGCGGCAGCCAGCTTTACGTCGAATACGCGCTGCCGACCGGTCCGTGGGTGAAATTCGACTGCGACACCAACAACACCGAAAAGGGTTACTGGTGGAAGACCGAATGCGGCGGGCGACAGATTCCCGAAGACAAAGGCAGCCTTTACACAGGCCCGGTGAACTTCACGATCAAGATGCGCAACGAGCTAGCCGGCACTGACTCAACGCTGTTCAGCGGCAAGATGAAAGTCGGAAAAGCTCATTCCAACGAAGCTGGACCAAAGGCCGCGAATAAGTGGGTCTATTTCGTGGACCATGATTGGAACCTGCCGATCGGTTACGTGTATCTAACACCGTCTGACGTGTTTGGTTGGAAGATGCCCGATTTCCATGTGGCCTTTTGGGTGCGAGGGGAAGCAGTGAGGTTTGATCCTCATTTGTTCTATCAAGGCAAGGAAGTCGGCAAACAGTTTATGGATGGCACCGAGGTGGGAAAAGCAAGTTGTGATGCCGTCATCGAAAACCTCACCACGCACTACGTCGAAGACTCACTGCCGCAGAAGGCGAAATGGGCGCGCGTCGAATGTGATTTCCCAAACATCAAAGGCAGCAACACGTCGGGTGACGCACAGGAGATATTCAACCTTGCCAACAATCCCGGCGAATACGAATTCAAACTCTTATGGAACAATAAGCTGGCCCGGTCGATCAAATTCACAGTCCAACCCGGCGGAAAGTTTGACAACGGCATCGCAGCCGCAAACAAACTCGGCTCTGACATCGTGATCGTTCCGGTGCAGATCATCGGCGACCAGGACGGCATGTGGAACCGCACGGCATGGAAGACAGACGCGTTCTACGGCAATCCGCTGACCGGCTTTACCGCGCTGCCGTAATGAATCTTGAACCCGGCGCCCACGAATCCGTGTACAATGCTGCCGCATGAATGATCCGGCGCACTCACTGTCGCTACGAGAAGAGATCGCAAACAGCGTCAGCCATGGCCTTGGCCTCCTGCTGGCGCTGATTGCTTTGCCGGTACTCGTCGTTTCTGCGATTCGTATCGGCAGCACACATTTCACTGTGGGCGTGGGTGTGTTTGGCGGCACGATGGTCCTGCTCTATCTCGCGTCAACGCTCTACCATTCAATCACTCACCAATCAGCTAAACGTTTCTTTCGTCTCTTCGATCACACCGCGATCTTTCTGCTGATCGCCGGCACTTACACGCCGTTTACCCTTGGCGTGTTGCGTGGCACGTGGGGCTGGACGATGTTGGCGATCATCTGGGGCCTTGCGATCACCGGCATCGTGATCAAAGCGATACCCCGAACACGTCACTCGTGGATCTCTATAGTGCTGTACGTCGTGATGGGCTGGCTCGCCCTCGTTGCTATTAAACCTATCTTGCAGCTCGTACCTGTGCCCGGGATTCTGCTGATACTCGCCGGAGGCCTTGCTTACACCGGTGGCCTGGCGTTCTTTGCTGCGAAAAGTTTGCGGTACAGTCATTTCATCTGGCACCTCTTTGTGATCGCCGGAACGACCTGCCACTTCTTTGCGGTGCTCTGGTACGCCGCCTAGAATTATCTAAAGACAGATGAATCCAAGTACAAAACCGCGGGTGAAGATCTGTTGTATCGCGAGTATTGCGGAGGCGTGGTTGGCGATCGAGCACGGCGCGTCGGCGGTGGGATTGGTATCAGCCATGCCGAGTGGGCCGGGACCGATTCCGGAAGAACTGATCGCCGAGATTGCCGCGACGATTCCACCGGGTGTGAGTTCGTTTCTGTTGACGTGTCATGAGGACGCTCGAGCGATCATCGACCAGCAGAGACGTTTGCGCGTGAACACGATTCAGATCTGCGATCGTTTGCCCGCGGGAAGTTATGCCCGATTGCGTGAAGAGTTGCCCGGTGTGTCCCTCGTCCAGGTCGTTCACGTTACGGGACCCGAGGCTGTTGACGAAGCGATCGCGATCGCGCCGGAGGTTGATGCGATCCTGCTGGACTCAGGCAATCAATCGTTGCCGATCAAAGAGCTTGGCGGAACAGGTCGAACACACGATTGGAGTTTGAGTAGAAAGATTCGCGAAGCGATCGAGGTTCCGTTGTACCTTGCGGGCGGCTTGAAACCGGAGAACGTTGCTACGGCGATTCGAGAGGTGAGGCCGTTTGGAGTCGATGTGTGCAGCGGACTGCGGACCGAGGGGAAACTCGATCCGCAGAAGCTCGCTGCGTTTTTCAAAGCCACGGATCTGTGGCTAAAAAGTTAACCTAACCGCCAACTGCACTTGCCGTGGATCGCCCACACCCTGCCGCAAGAACCCGTCAAAGTTAAACAGACCGGGCGTGACCAGCGGGTTGATGTTGTTGGCGTTGTTGAAAGTATTGAACATCTCGACGATCGGAATTATCGAGAAACGTTCGTTGATTCTGAACGGCCGTTGAATGCGCCAGTCAAACGAGAAATAGTCATTATCTTTGCGCGCAGCATTGCGATTGGTGGCCGTACGCACGCCCGGGGTAATCGGCTGTGCCGACCGAGCCTGTACGCGGAAGTTTCCTTCCAAGCCCCAACCCATCTCCACAAACGTAAAGAAGTTGAACTTGTGCCGAATGTCGCGATCCGAGTACGCGTAATCGAGTTGAAGGTTGTTGATGTCAAACGCGCGATCGGTAAACGGATCGCGTTCGTTTGAATCATCGTCTTTGTCTTTCGCGAACGTGTAGTTCCACTCCAGTTGATACCGCCGGCTGAAACGCTTTCTCATGCCGACAGTGAAACCATCGTAGACAGATTTACCAACTGAGCTCGTCACCATTGTTTCACCGAGGAATGGCGAGAAGAAGTTATTGCGATTGACGTTGAGAAAACGCGTCAGGTGAACGGCCTTCGAGTGCGTGTAGTCGAGATACAGTGACCAGTCTTCAACCAGCTCCTGTTCGAAGCCGACGTTCGTTGTGTAAATGCGTGGATTCTCGTAGTCGCGACTGAAAACGCGCACGCCGCTGAAACACGGGAAGGGATTACTGATGCCGCGGTCAACGCACGGCGTCACGGTTGATGGTGGCGCCACGACGTTGGGCCAAACTGGTCCAGGCACTCCTGACGCAATGATCGGCGTGTTCAAAAAGATCGTCTGCTGTTGCACGCCGTTGGTTGTAATCGAGCCCACTTGCGACAGCATGTTTTGCCGCGCGTAGTAGATTCCCGAACTCGCACGCAACACGCTCTTACCTTCCTTCGAGATATCCCACGCGAATCCGAGTCGCGGTTGCCACTCGTTCTTCTGATCGGGCAAGGTGCCATCAGACGGAAAGCGCGGATCGTTCAGGAAAATTCCATAGGCCGTTTGACTCGGCGGCACAACGGGATCCGGAAAGATTTGTGCTTCCCAACGCAGACCATAGTTCAGCGTGAAGTTAGGCCGGATCTTCCACGAGTCCTGCCCGAACAGCGCGATGTCTTCGTTCTTGATTTTCGAAGCGCCCGCGGCGTCGGTAGCCGGACCAGTCAAACCCGCACCTTGCAAGTAGAGCAGCAGCGGACCGCCGTTGGTTTGTTCAACCGGGCCGGACGGCCCCACTATCACCGGACAAGTTGCAGGTCTCGTCACGAACGTGCCGTTCGAGCAACCGACAGTATTTGGACCAAATCCACCTGGCGCCGCCGGAGACGCATAACGGAGGAAACCAGTAACGCTGTCGAAGATGTAACGGCCGGTGAAGAACCCGCGGAACACCTGATCGTTAAGCGTGTGCAACCATTCGCCACCGACTTTGACGGTGTGGTTGCCGGTGACGATCGAGAAGTTGTCTTTCACCTGCGTGCGCCACAACAGCTCATCAACATTCGGTTCGAGGAAGAACGGAAATCCGAAGCGGAACGTTGTCGCAAACCCCATCGCCGTATCGGCCGGTACGTTTGAAGCAACGGCCGAGCGCGGACGCAGTTCGCGACTATAAGAGAAGTGCGCCTCGTTGATGTTCGTCGGTGAGACCGTCGTGAATAGATTTGCGCGGATGACATTGATTTTCGACGGGCCCTCGATGCCGTTCGCGGAGTTGCCGTAGGTCGCGACGTCGAATGTCTGGTTAGTATTCTTCGAATAGTCGAAGTTGTAAGAGATCGCCAACTGGTTCGCGTTGTTCAGATTGAAATCCGTTTTGGCGAAGAAAGCCTGGTTGCTGATCTTGTGTTTGATCGGCAACCCTTCTTCCTGATTGCGCGTGGTGCGAAGGAAATTAATCAGAGCGAGGCGCTGGCAGTCTTCATTGCCATTGATCAGGGCTTCATTCGCAAGGATTGTGGGCGTCCCGACCGGACAAGCCGTGGCGCCGACCTGTTCGCTGAGGTTGGCGCGCGTCAGGTTTTCGGCGATGCCTTCAAAAGCGAGAAAGTAAAACGCCTTGTTTTTGCGGAATGGTCCACCGATGGTTGCGCCATACTGCTCGCGATGGAAATCCTGAAGTGGTTTACCGTCTGAAGTGTTCGCGGTCAGGGCTTCCAGACGCTGGAAGTAAAACGCGCTGCCGTGAACGTCATTGGTGCCGGATTTTGAGATGACGTTGATGATGCCACCTGCTGTGCGACCAAACTCCGCGCTCGCGCCCGTCGCCACGACCTGAAACTCTTTTACAGCTTCCAGTGTGATATCGATCGCGGCGCGTTGTCCGCCGAGTTGCTCGCCGAAGAAACCGTTGTTGTAGTCGCCGCCGTCGAGACTGACGTTGTTGAAGATTCCGCGTTGGCCCGCGAAATTGATCTCATCACCGTCGGGGCCCTGCGTGATGCTGACACCGGGAGTTAACGTGAGCAGGTCTTCAAACTTGCGGCCCAGAATCGGTGTGGTGCTCACCGCCGTTTCGTTCAACGTGGTACTCACCTGGGTCTTTAGCGTGTCAACCGTCGGTGTTGTAGTAATAGTTACGCGTTCGGCGACGTCGGAGACTTTCAGCGTCACCGGTATCGCGAGCGCCTGTCCGACGGTCAACGTGGTCCTCTCCAACACTCCGGTCGCGAAACCCTGTTTGGAGACCGTGACCGAATAGTTTCCCGGTGGTAACGCAAGAGCAACAAAACGTCCGCCTTCGTCAGTGGTCAGCGATCTGGAAAGATTCGTTTCAAGGTTTTTGATTTCAACGTTGGCGCCGGGGACAACGGCGCCATTTGAGTCTGTGACGGTTCCTTCGATCGTTCCGGTAGTAATCTGGGTCTGGGCGGAGATTGCCGGAGCGATCAATAGGATCAGGATCGCGTTAAGCGCAAAGGTTTGAAGTCGGGGGAAACTGCGAAAAAAAGGGGTTCGCATGGTGTTCTCCTATAGTTAGGCCCGTTAGTGGGTGCTGATCTGACGTCAGGTTCTGTTCAAGATTATTTGGACCGAGGCTAGATTAGATAGAGCTTTTTAATGTGTCAATGAGGTTCTCTGTTCACAGACAGGCTTAGATTTGTCATGATGTTGTTCGTGACTTCGTTTGTTTGGCAGGATTCTACCGGCGTTCTGGCGCGTGTTTGGTCTTATCTGACGAAACAGTTCACGTTCGGCCAGATTACGGTCTCAATATCGAGCGTGATTATGGGCGTTGTCGTCTTCATTGTGACGATCGCCTTCGCGCGGTATTTGAGCTCCTTTGTTGAGCGCCGCATTGCACGCCGCCAGCATATCGATCCCGGCCTGCGTTACACGATTTCCCGGCTGCTTCGATACGTCGTCGTTACTATCGGAACCCTGGTCAGCATTAAACAGGCTTTCAGGATAGATCTGACGTCTATTGCCGTTATCTTCACGGCCCTCTCGGTTGGAATCGGTTTTGGTCTCCAATATCTCGCTGCCGACATTGCTTCCGGCTTCATACTGCTTTTCGAGAGACCAGTTCGCATTGGCGATCGGATTACGATCGGAGAAGACGAAGGCGACGTTCAAAGTATCAATCTTCGCACGACTGTTGTGTTGACTAACGATCGCATCGCGATCATCATCCCCAATTCCAAGCTCGTGGGCCAGCGGGTTATCAACTGGTCGTACGGCGATCCACGAGCGCGAATCCCGATCCAGGTCGGTGTAGCAGACGAATCAGACACCGATTTGGTAACGAAGACGTTGATCGAAGCCGCGCAAGGTGTTGAAAACGTACTGGCAGATCCGCCGCCGCGCGTACAGTTCATGAAGTTTGGCGAGTACTCGTTGGACTTCAGGCTGCTGGTGTGGACAAGTCAGGCGCGACGTCACGTGCAGATTCGCAGCGACATCAATTACCGCATTGTCAGATTATTCCGCGAGCGAAACATCCGCATTGCTTATCCAACCCAGGAATTCCGCTTGAAGGGCATTTCACTGCCGAGGGACTTCGAGTCAAGTCTAATGGCCGGCGACGACGGCCCGCGCATGCAGGATTGAAAATGGGTGGGTGAATGAGGCATCATTCAGTCGCGCCGGCCATATTTGCGGCCCGCACGGACCATGGTGCGCTCAGCTAAGACACTCAACAACAACGTTCGCGTCCCAGGAGGCGACAAACGCGAAGCCATCCTGCGCGCAGCCATCCGCGTGTTCGCGCACAATGGCTATTTCAACTCCAAGGTCTCCGATATCGCCCGCGAAGCAGGCATCGCAGACGGCACCGTTTACCTCTATTTCAAAAGCAAGGAGGAGATCCTCCATTCGATCTTCGACCGCAGTGTGGATGAAGCACTCGCGGCTGCTCGTAAACAGATCGAACGGATCTCCGATGCGCGCGAAAAACTGCGCCGGATAGCACTCCTGCATCTTGAGAGGCTCGGCGCGGATCGCGATCTGGCGGTCGTGTTTCAAGTCGAGTTGCGCGGCTCGACGAAGTTTATGGAAGAGTTCTCGGCGGCGGGTTTTGCCGAGTATCTCTCGCTTATCCGCTCGACTTTCGAAGAAGGACAGCGCACGGGCGTTTTTCGCAGCGACTTAAATGCGAAGGTCGTAGCGAAGATTCTTTTCGGTGCGCTCGACGAGATGGCAACGAACTGGATCCTCTCCAAACGTCGTTACAAACTCGCGCCGATGGCCGATCAGGTGCTCGATATTTTCCTCAATGGAGTTAAAGCGTGAAGAACCTCGCCGCCGACATCGACCTCACGTCGCCGCGCTTGCCAGTTCGCCGCCCGTCAGCGCCGCATGAGCCGAAAACGCTGATCGACATCCTCAACCGCGTGGCTCTCAACCACAAACGCCCTGACACGCTGAATTACAAAAGCCAGGGTCGCTGGGTTTCAATCTCTTCAGACGAGTTTCTCGCACGCGCCAAACGAATTGCCGCCGGTCTTTATGCGATCGGCATACGTCACGGCGATCGCCTCGCATTGCTTTCCGACAGTCGCGTTGAGTGGACGCTTACCGATGCTGGTTGCCTGCTCGCCGGCGTGATCGACGTGCCAATCTATCCGACACTGATGCCACCGCAGGTTCGTTACATTCTTCACGATTCAGGTGCGAGCGCGCTGGTGCTTGCGAATCACGAAAGGTATCTCGAGTTGAAAGAGATCATCGCCGGATGTCCACAGCTCAAGCAGATCATCTTCTTTGATCCGGACGGTATCGCTGAGGACGGTCTAACGCTCGCACAACTCGAAGAGATGGGAAGCGAGCTGGAGCGGAGTGATCCAGGCCTTGTCGATCGCTTGGGAGCGGAAACGACGCCGGAAGATCTGGCGACTATCATCTACACTTCCGGAACTACCGGCGAGCCCAAAGGCGTGATGCTCACGCATTCGAACCTCGTAACGAATTTGATCGATTCTTCGGGCCGCCTTTCATTTGGAGAGCACGATACCGTGCTCTCCGTGTTGCCGCTCTCTCATGTCTTCGAGCGGCAGGCAATGTACATGTATCTGTACCTTGGGATGGCGGTCTACTTTGCCGAGTCATTGCAAACGGTTGGACCAAACCTGCGAGAAGTGCATCCGACGGTTCTGGTGGGCGTTCCCAGAATCTTCGAAAAGATCTACGCCCGGATTCAGGAGCGCGCCGCAGAAGCAGGGAAGTTGAGCTCGACGTTGCTGGCGTGGTCTGTCGGCATCGCACGTGAGTATTCGCAGTACGTAATCAAGCATCGTCCTGCGCCGGTCTTCTTAAAACTCAAACACTGGATCGCGTCGAAGCTAATCTTTTCCAAGTGGCAACGCGCTTTTGGCGGCAGAATGCGCCTGCTGTTATCCGGCGGCGCGGCGTTGCCTGAAGATCTGGCGTACATCTACATCGGCGCCGGCATTCCGATCATTCAAGGTTACGGGTTGACTGAGACGTCACCCGTGATCACCGCCGGCATGCTCGAAGACAACCGTGTCGGCACTGTCGGGAAAGCCATTCCCAACGTTGAGATTCGTACCGCGGCTGACGGTGAAATCGAAGTTCGCGGGCCGAACGTGATGCGCGGTTACTACAACAAACCCGAAGAGACGCGCGCGGTGTTTACTGACGACGGATGGTTCAAGACCGGTGACGTCGGAACGCTCGACGCAGACGGTTTTTTGCGAATCACTGATCGGAAGAAAGAGCTGTTCAAGACTTCAGGCGGCAAATACATCGCGCCGCAGCCGATCGAACAGGCGATCAAGGCCTCGCGCTTTGTGAACCAGGTTGTGCTTGTCGGTTCCGAACGAAAGTTTCCGGCGGCGTTGATTGTGCCTGTGTGGGAACAGTTGGAATCGTACTGCAAGTTGAAAGGAATCGAAGTCAAAGATCGGAGTGAACTCCGCCGTCACCCACGCATCATCGATCTGCTGCAACGACAGATTGATGCACTCACGCCAAATCTCGCGCGTTACGAAAAGATCAAGAAAGTCGCTTTGCTGGAGAACGAGTTCACGATTGAAGGCGGCGAATTAACACCGACTTTAAAGGTAAAGCGGCGAGTTATTGACGAAAAATATCGAGACGTGATTGAGAAGTTGTACGAAGAGTAGGTTCGCTTACCTCATCACCGGCACGTTCAGATTCAGCACCTTCAGAATCCTTGCGGCAATGTCTTCACCGGCACGCTTCAACAATTGTTCGCGATAGAGCGCGCCGGTCTGCCCGGTGGTGCGTGGGCTGACGACAATTGGACCTTTGCGAGCGCCAGTCAGGTAGGCTCGGCCCGTTGTCTCAACCTTCCCCGTTTTTGGCGCAAACATCACGAAATCGATCTCGAGATCGTCGTATGAGCGAGCGGTCATACGATCGAGTGTGAATTGAATGAGCACGACGTGAGTGTCCGTTGATGCCT
>DASZDV010000129.1:0-2912 GCA_035941575.1 Pyrinomonadaceae bacterium | reverse complement strand
TTACTCGCTGCGTTCGCAGTTCTATTAGCAGCATGGTCCCGATACAAATCACCTACTGAACAAGGCGTGCAGAACGTGGCGCCGCAGGCGATCCCCAGTCAGGCAGTGGCTGAGGCTTCGCAGCCTGATGACGTCACCGTTCTTCATCGTCGCACCCGTTCACATTCAAGCCGCAGGCGAACTCTCGCGCGCCGCCAACAATCCGAGCGCGCGCTTGAACAACAAGCGGCAATTCTCGCGAACTGGAAATCGCCAACTGAAGGATTCATGACCTCGCCGACAGGTTCCGTTTTCAATTCCCTGCCGCAACTGAATGAGTCAGTCAAAGAACTTCAATCATTTCTGTCGAAGAATAACGAGTCGATGAAGGAGTCAAATCAATGAAAGCAATGATAGCCATCGCGTTTATCGCAGCGTTTTTGATTGCCACGGTAGTTGTGGGCCAGCAGCCGCAGCCAGGCCCGGGTCCGCACCCGCCGAATATGCCGCAGGGTGGAAACATGCCAAACCATCCGCATCCGCCTCCGAATCCTGATCCGCTGGCCCATCTGCTGTTTCCTCCGGACATGATCCTGAGCCACGCGCGGCAGCTCAATCTCACTGAGGAACAGAAACAGTTCATGCGAAGTGAGGTTCAGAAAACGACTGCGACCTTCCAGGACTTACAGTGGAAGCTTCAGGATCAGATGGAGTTGTTCCACGAGACGATGAAGTCGCCCTCTGTGAACGAGCAACAGGCATTGGCCCAACTCGATAAGGTGCTCGAGATTGAACGCGAGATCAAACGTCTGCACATCGGCCTCGCAGTGCGTCTAAAGAACCGCCTGACACCCGAACAACAGGAACAACTACACAAGACGCGAATGGAGCACCCGGGCATGCCAGGGGATGCGCCGCCACCGATTCAGTAAGACAATCGGGTAACCCTCAAGAGAAACAAATCTTTGAATGCATCGCGACCTATCTGTGAATATGTCTGTTCAAAGTGAAGCATCTTTGTTCGGCAAGAGGTGACGCGATGTCGGCAACACAAGCACGCTCAGGCGATTTTGACAAACTGCGAGAGATGATCGAGGACATTGACTTCTGCATGTTGACAACGATCGACGAACAGGGGGATCCGCATAGCCGTCCGATGTCCTCGAATGGTGATATCGATTCGAACGGCGACCTGTGGTTCTTCACAGGCGCCTCGTCACACAAGGTGAGCGAAGTGGCGAAGTCGCCAAAGGTCAATGTCAGTTTCGCTGACCCGGACAATCAGCGATACGTCTCAGTGACGGGCGTGGCCCAACTGGTCCGCGATCGAAAGAAGATTGACGAGCTATGGAGACCGGAGTTCAAGATGTGGTTTCCGCAGGGCAAGGAAGATCCCGACGTAGCGTTGTTACGCGTGAATCTGGAGAAGGGCGAATACTGGGACAGCCCATCGAGCACTATCGGCTATGCGCTGAGTTTTGTGTCGTCACTTGTAACGGGCAAACAACCAGACATGGGAGAGAACAAAAAGGTGGACCTGAGGTGAGCTGATAACCCCAAAGGTCCGCAGCCGCGAAGGTAGCCGACGCGCCCGCCTAAACACTCAGCGGGCGCGTCGTTGTTTCTGGCGGCACGCACCGAAGACGCCCTACACTATTTCCTCAACCTCCGCTAAAATCCGCGGGCGTTTGAATTAGCAGCCCGGAAATGAATACCCAGATTACACCCGGCTCGAAACTCGGTCGTTATGAAATCCGCTCCCACATCGGCGCTGGTGGAATGGGCGATGTATACCTCGCGCGTGACACGGAGTTGGACCGTAACGTCGCTCTAAAAGTTCTGCCTCACTCGGTAGCAAGCGACCAACAGCGCATGCGACGCTTTATTCAGGAAGCAAAGGCCGCTTCGAGCCTCAATCATCAGAACATCATCACTATCTACGAAATCGGTGAAAGCGATTCGACGCGGTTCATCGCGACGGAATTCATCGAAGGTGTAACTCTGAGGCAACGACTCAGACGTGAACGCCTCAGTCCGGCTGAGACGTTGGACATCGCCATACAAATCGCCAACGGTCTTGCCGCGGCTCATGAAGCCGGCATCGTGCATCGTGACGTCAAACCGGAAAACATCATGTTGCGCAACCGCGACGGGTTCGTGAAGCTACTCGATTTCGGTCTCGTTAAGCTTACCGAACCGCAGGACGCGACGACCGACACCGAAGCTCCGACACGCGCACTCGTCAACACAGACGCAGGTACCGTCATGGGAACGGTGGTCTACATGTCGCCTGAACAGGCGCGCGGCAAACCTGTGGATGCGCGCACCGACGTCTGGAGCCTCGGCGTGATCCTTTATGAAATGGTTACGGGTGTGGTGCCGTTTGCCGGTGAAACGTCCGCCGACGTAATCGCGGCCATCGTAAAAACTGAACCACCGGCGATTACAAAATTGGCGCCAGACACGCCAGCCAAGCTCGAGGAGATCATTTCAAAATCTTTAGAGAAGGACAGAGACGAACGATATCAGACGATCAAAGATCTGCTCGTGGATCTACGCCGCTTGAAAAAGCGACTCGATTTCGAATCAGAGGCGGAACGCTCGTTAACTCCCGATGGTCGACATTCAACGGAACCACCTGGGTCGCCCGCGACCCTTACGCACGGCGGATCCTCAACCGCTTCTCTGCACTCAAGTCGACCAACAACCAGTGCTGAGTACATAGTCAGCGAGATAAAGCGCCACAAGACCGGTGTGATACTCGCAGTCATCGGTGTGCCTCTGGTGCTCGGCGCGGCGGTCCTGCTGTGGTCCAAGTTTTCCGCCGAGAATGCAGCAGCGACACCGACAATGAAGATCGCCAAACTCACGAGCGGCGGTCGCGTCAATAACATTCTCATCGACGGCAGCACGTCCATTTCACCCGATGGAAA
>DASZDV010000128.1:0-10096 GCA_035941575.1 Pyrinomonadaceae bacterium | reverse complement strand
GATTCTGATGGGCGTCGAGCGCCACGGCTTCATGATGGACGAGGAGGAGCGCTACGCGACGGCCGTCCACGAAGCAGGGCACGTCGCCGTCGGATTGGCTGTGAAGAACGGCGACCCGATTCACAAGGTCTCGATTCTGCCGCGCGGACGGGCGTTGGGTGTGACGCAGTCATTGCCCGAGCGCGATCGATTCATGAAGAAGCGTGAGTATCTCGAAGATCAGATCGCGCTGTTGCTCGGCGGCCGCGCCGCGGAGCAGATCCTTCTCTCGACGATGACCGCTGGCGCTTCGAACGATATCGAGCGTGCGGTCGAGATCGCGCGGAAGATGGTCAGTGAGTTTGGTATGAGCCGTTTGGGCCCGATTCATTTAGGGCAGTCGGATCAGCCGATTAGCCAGAGTTTATTGGATCGTATTGAAGAGGCCACCAACGAACTCATGAATACTCAACTGGAACGAGCCTGCGCCATCGTGACAGCGGAGAAGGAATCGATTGACCGCCTGGTTGAGCTGCTGATGGAGCGCGACACGCTGGACGCGGACGAGATTCTCGGTTGTTTCAGCGGCACCGCAATTCGCGCCGCGTAATCCGTTTTATTCGTGTCCTAGTGGGCCAACGCGTCAGGGTGCTCGGAGATTTCGCGTACGGCCCGGCTGCGGCCGGGACTCGTCACCAGCCCTAAGCCGGCAAAGATCAGCAAGGTCGCAACGCCAGTTCGCGAGCTCCATCGCTCCCCCAGTAACCACGGCGCGAAGCCAAACGCGATGAGCGGCTGAAGGTAGATGTACATTGCAACGGTGCTCGGCGACACCTGCGTCAACGCCCACGCGTTGAGGTAGTAAGCACCCACTGTCGGCAGCAAAATTACCACGCCCACCAACAACCAAACGCTCCAACCAATCTGCCCGAGCTTCTCCTGTCCGAACGAGTAAAAGCCCAACGGCGCCACAATTACCGCACTAACCACAAAGATCCACGTGATCACGTTCAACGCCCCGTAGCGATCGAACAGTCGCTTCGAAAGCACAATATAAATCGCGTACAGAATCGCGTTGCTGATGAGCAGCAGATTTCCAAGAGTTGTTTGCGCGGTTAGTTCTGCCCGTGCCGGGTTGATCAGATAGACAACACCCGCAGCCGCCAGCACAATGCCGAGCAATCGCTTCCACGACCACTGGTCATAACCGACAAGAATACTTACAAACAGCGTGACCACCGGAATCGTTGCTGTTAGCAACGCAGCGTTAATGACAGTGGTGAGAGACAGGGCTTTGACGTACAGGAGCTGGTTCCCGACCACGCCGGACACCGCACAAAGAACGAGTAGCGCGAAGTCTTGCCGCCGCATTTTTAGTAGCGGCTTGAGTTGACGTTGTAAGAGAGCGAACGCAAGGGCTGCACCCACAAGACGGCACGCAACCAGGCTGGTTACCGTCAACGAGCGCAAGACGACCTTGCCGATGAGTGGCCAGGTGCCGAAGAGAATTTGAACGGCGATAAGCGCGAGGTGAGGTCGAAGTTTGCCGCTCATACCACGAGGTAGAGCGGATTTTCGAGAATCTTCTTAAACGTCTGAAGAAACTTTGCGCCGGTCGCACCATCGATTACGCGATGATCGCACGACATCGTGACGCGCATGATCTGTCTGACAACAATCTCATTCTCACGTACGACCGGTTTTGGAGTCATTGCGCCCACCGCGAGAATCGCGCCTTCAGGCGGATTGATGACTGCGGTGAACTCGTCAATACCAAGCATTCCAAGATTACTTATGGAGAAAGTCGCGCCCGTGTACTCCTCCGGTTTCAGCCGTTTCGAACGGGCGCGCTCAGCAAGCTCCCGAACCTCAGCAGCGATCTGGCTCAACGACTTCTGATCGGCAGCGCGCACGACCGGCGTGATAAGTCCATCCTCAATCGCTACCGCGACTCCGATGTCTGCCTGTTCGTAGTATCTGACAAACTTCTCCTGAAACGACGCATTCACTTCCGGATGTTGGATCAGCGCTGCTGCCGCAACTTTGATGACAATGTCGTTAATACTGATCTTCAGATCCGGATCGAGCGCATTGATGCCGCGGCGCATTTCGGCGGCGCGATCCATCTCGATGTCGGTCGTGAGAAAGAAGTGCGGGACCGGCCCAAGCGATGTGACCAGACGCTTCGCGATGGTCTGGCGAATTTGAGTCGCCGGTTCGTCACGATATGCGGAGGCCGCCGCAATCTGCGCCGATTGAAAACGTGCGGGTTCGACAGCGCGCGGATAACGCTGAGCCGAAGGCGCGGCCTTGGGTTCGCTCAGTGCTGCTTCGATGTCTTTCTTGATGATGCGTCCGCCTGGTCCACTACCCTGGACCAACCGCAGATCGAGTCCAGATTCAGCCGCCATGCGAGCCGCGAGTGGGGAAACGATCAGACGTCCTGAGGCAGCAGCAGCGGCAGGCGCTGTTTGCCGTCCGTTTACGGCAGCGCCGGCGGCAGCAGCCTGTGTTTGTGGGGCCGGTTGTTCAGCCGGAGCAGGAGCCGGTTCAGCCGCTTTCGGCGCTTCCTCTTTTTGTGCGGGCGCAGCGGCTGGCGCCTCCGAAAGAAGGGAAGCGATGTCTTCGTTTGCTTCGCCGATGATGGCGATCAATTGGCCGAGCGGTGCTGACTGTCCTTCGTTGATCAGGATCTTGCGCAACACGCCGTTCGCGAGCGCCTGCATTTCCATCGTCGCTTTATCAGTGTCGATTTCGGCGAGCGGTTCGCCCATGGCGACTTTGTCGCCTTCTTTCTTCAGCCAGCGCGAGAGCTGTCCCTCTTCCATCGTAGGAGAGAGCTTCGGCATGATTACCTTCGTTGCCATAATCAGTGCAATCCGTGGAAAGGTCCTAGTCGAGATAAGCCACTTCACGTACAGCGGCGACGATCTTATTCACATCAGGTACTGCAAGATTTTCAAGGTTCTTCGCGTAAGGCATCGGCACGTCGGCACCCGACACGCGCTTGATCGGCGCGTCGAGATAGTCAAACGCGCGCTCCATGATCTGCATGCTGATTTCAGCATTCACACCACACATCGGATGTGACTCTTCAGCTAATACCACCCGATTGGTTTTCTTCACCGATTCAACGATGGTGTCGATGTCGAGTGGACGGATGGTACGCGGATCGATCACCTCGCACGAGACATCCTGTTTTTCGAGTTCTTCGGCAGCCTTCAATGCCACCGGAACCATAAGCGAACGGGCCACAATCGTGACGTCAGTACCTTCACGTTTCACGTCTGCGACACCGAGCGGAATCGTGAAATCAGGATCGTCCGGCACTTCACCTTTAATGCCGTACATTCTTTCCTGCTCGATAAAGATCACTGGATCGTCGTCGCGGATCGACGATTTCAACAGGCCTTTAGCGTCGGCGGGTGTTGACGGCATCACTACTTTCAAGCCGGGAAAGTACGCGTACCACGATTCGAGCGCCTGTGAGTGCTGCGATGAAACCTGATAGGCCGAACCACCTGGACCGCGAAACACGATCGGTATCTTGAACTGGCCACCGGACATGTAGAGCATCTTTGCGGCTGAGTTCACTATCTGATCCGTGGCGAGAATCGAAAAGTTAAACGTCATGAACTCGACGATCGGCCTCAGACCAGCCATGGCCGCGCCCACGCCGAGACCGGCAAACCCTAGCTCGGTGATCGGCGTGTCAATCACGCGCTTTGGTCCAAACTCGTGCAGCAATCCTTTGGTGACCTTGTAGGCGCCGTCATAAGCGGCAACTTCTTCGCCCATGATGAAAACGGATTCGTCGCGGGCCAACTCTTCCCGGATCGCCTGATTCAGCGCTTCGCGTATGGTAATTGTCGACATGAATTCTATTAACGATTTCTGTTCTGCGATGAGTCGATGGGATTGGCGTAAACGTCCGTGTAAAGCTCTTCCGGATCCGGCAACGGGCTCTCGTCAGCGAAACGAAAAGCGTCTTCGACTTCTTCGCGCACTTTCTTATCGATCTCTTCGAGACCTTTGTCGTCGATGATCTTTTGTTCCAGCAGACTGGCCGAGAACAACTTGATGGGATCGCGTTCCTGATACTTCTCAATCTCTGCACGCGTACGGTAGTTTCCGGGATCGGACATCGAATGGCCCATGAAACGATAGGTGCGAATCTCCAGCAACGTCGGCAGCGATTCCTTGCGTCCGCGTTCCACGGCTTTCATGACGGCTTCACGCACCGCAAGCACGTCCATACCGTCGACAAACTCCGACGCCACTTCGTAAGCACAGCCCTTCTGCGCGATGTCGCGCAATGACATCGCTCGTTCTAACGAAGTGCCCATGCCGTACTGGTTGTTTTCGCAGATGTAAATGCAGGGAATCTTCCAGAGCTGGGCCATGTTCAGCGATTCATGAAAGGCACCCTGGTTCACGGCCGCTTCGCCGAAGAAACAGAGCGTCACTTGATCAGTGCCCTGATACATCGATGCGAACGCCGCGCCAGTCGCAAGAGGAATCTGACCGCCGACGATTGCGTGGCCCCCGAGAAAGCCGAGGTCTTTGTCAAACATGTGCATCGAGCCGCCCTTGCCTTTTGAACAGCCGGTTGCTTTGCCAAACAACTCCGCCATGATCGAACGCGCCGACATTCCCTTTGCCAGCGCATGACCGTGCTCGCGATAACTGGCGAAGACGTAATCGTCTTTGCGAATCGCCGAAATCGCACCGACTGCGACCGCTTCCTGCCCAATGTAGAGGTGACAAAACCCGCCAATCTTTCCTGCAACGTAAGCTTCGGCAGACTTTTCTTCAAAGCGCCGGATCAGAACCATCTGCCGGTAGAGATCGATGAGTTGTTCGTTGTTAAGACTGGTGAAGCGGTCTTTCTGGCGCTCTTTGGCTTCGTCTCGTTCGCGCGCTAATTGTTGTCGATCTACGTCGGCTGGCGCGTCAATTACGCTGGTAGAACTTTGCTCTTCGGCTCCTGCGCGGGAGGGTGGTGCTGCAGTTTGTTTGCTCATGGGTTGTTGAAAGGTCGGATTATAGCCAGAAAACTCAGGAAGACACAAAAACGCCCGTCATCCGCGTAAAAGAGGCACACGGATTAGGCGAATCACTATGTCATCATGTCGATGGAGCTGACGCCGGCGCCTGCAACGGTCAGGATCGTCTTGCGTCCATGCTTGTCTCGCTGCATTCTGCGCGCGGCGGCCGTTAACAGTTCTTCGCTCGTCTCTCCATCATCGGGAAAACAACCGACTCCGATACTCACACCCAAACCAATCAACGTGCCGGCACGCACGGAAAAGAGTTGCTCTTCGACCGCGTTACGGATGCGATCGGCTATCGTGGCGGCCATCTTGTTCGACGCCATCGGCATGATCGCGACAAACTCATCACCCGCGTAACGTGTCAGAATGTCCATCTGCCGCAGTTCGCGTCGCACTACTCCGGCAACACTCGCGAGCAGCCGATCGCCAATCGAGTGTCCATACTTATCGTTGATCACTTTGAAGTCGTCGATGTCCATACAGATCACTGAAAGCGACTCTCGGTTCATGCGCTGGCACTCGGCGATGCGTTGCTCAAGCATCATGTAGAAGCCGCGCGCGTTGGGAAGCTGAGTCAACGGATCGATCAACGCGCTCTCCCGCGTCTTTTCGTAGGTCAGGGCATTGTTGAGTGCACTCGACGCGTGCTGGCAAACAGATTCGAGCAACCGCACGTGTTCAGTCGTGTAAGAGGTGCGGCTTTGTGAGTACAACGCGATCGCACCGAACGCGCCGTCTTCACGCAGCAATGGCGAAACGAGCACACCGCGGAAACGTTTGACGATCTCATCGGGGACGCCGACCATGTCTAATTCGGGAGATGCGTTGCACATCGAGCGGCTATTGGCGATGACCCAACCGGTGATGCCGTCGCCTACGGTGATCCGCCGGCTCGAAAACATCTCTGCCTCTTCACCCACCGCGTGTGCGGCGATTGCCTTGCCCGAACGTTCGTCAACCAAAAAGATGACGCAGCTATCGAATGGAACAATCGACTTCAGCTTGTTGGCAACGAGAGTCACCGTATCGCTCAGATTGAGGGACGAACCGATCGTTTGCGCGATTTCATGTAGCGCAAAGACTTCGCGTTGTGCTTCGGAAATCGAACGAAAACCGGATGATTCGATCGGCGTGCCGAGAATGTCGGAAGCAAGACCGGCGTCAGGCTTGGTGCTCGTTTCCATATCGATTGCGGGTGCCGACGCAACCTGTTCCTGGATATCTTCCGAATCGATGAGTCGATCAAACTCTTCGACGTGTTCGCAGAACTTCTGGACCACGTTCGGATCGAACGCGCTGCCCACCATGTTCTTGAGCAGGGCCAGGGAGGCCTCGCGTTTCATTCCCTTGCGATAGGGACGATCGCAACGCGTCGCGTCGTAAAAGTCGACAACCGAAATGATCCGCGCAATAAGTGGGATCTGTTGCCCCTTGAGTCCCTTCGGATAACCGCTACCGTCCCACTTCTCATGGTGATAGCGCACAATGTCTTCAACCGGGTAAGGGAAGTTCACTCGTTTGAGTATGTCGCCACCCACCGTCGGATGGATCTTCATCTTCGCGAATTCTGCTTCGGTGAGTTTTCCGGGTTTGTTGAGGATGTATTCCGGGACAGCGAGTTTACCGATGTCGTGCAGCAGTGCTCCGGCGTGAAGCGCTCGCAAGTCGGCTTCCGAGACGTTGAAGAGCTTTCCCATCTGTGTTGCGTAGATCTGAGTGCGCCGAACGTGTCCGTGAGTGGTCTGGTCCTTCGCATCGATGGCGATAGCGAGCGACTCGATCGTGTTCATGTGAATCGTCGCCATCTCTTCGGCATGCCGGCGGCGCTCCGCTTCCGCCTCGTGCAGTTCCATCAGGCGTTTCTCGTTGAAACGATAGAAGAGGTAGACGAGAAGCGAGATGCCAACCGCGAGCAGCACGAGGGCGACTCCCGTGTTGACGAGGAGCAGCACGAGACTGACCACAGAAAGCGCAGCGAATACAGCGGTAGCTGTGTGGTTCGGTTGTAGCATGGTCGGTTAAAGCAAGGATCCAACAGCAGGGTTGGGAAACAGTGCCAAACAATGTTGACACTCGCGTAACTATAGGCTTTTCACGCAGATCAGTCAAGCTGGGCGGCCAGCGCTTCAACCTCAGTAACTGGCTGTTGGCACGCGTAATTCTGGCAAACGTACGCGGTCGCCCGACCATTCATTAGCGGGCGGTTCTGGAGCAAGGGAACGGCCTGTTGGGTCTCCGTATCGTCGACAAAACCAGGAGCAACTACCTTGTTTGGCAAGTATTGCCGCCAGGCTTCCTGGAGCAGAGGTTTAATGTCTGCCGGGTCCTTGCCCACAATCGCTATCTCCTTCGGCTCAGACACGAGAAAGTCCATTGCGGACAGCGCATAGCCGAATCCTGAAGGATACCGGCGGGTCTGGTCGGCTATCTCACGGAGCATTCTTTGCGCCAACTCACGGTAGCTTTGATTATCGGTGAGTACGGCCAAGCGAAGTAGAACGCTGGCGGCCACGGAATTTCCTGACGGCGTCGCATTATCGAAATAGTCCTTCGAACGGACGATCAGGTCCTCGTGACTCTTTCCGGTAAAGTAGAATCCGCCGCCTTCTTCATCCCAGAACTCTTCAATCATCCGGTCAGTCAAGCTAAGCGCTGATTTCAACCAGCGAAACTCTCCCGTCGTTTCGAATAAAGTGACGAGCCCTTCGATGAAGAATGCGTAGTCTTCGAGGTAAGCATTGAACTTTGCGACGCCGTCTTTGTACGTGCGCAACAGCAGTTCATCGCGATGAAGGTTGGAAAGAACAAAATCTGCGTTTCTTCGCGCCGCCTCCGTGTAGTCGGAACGATCAAGAATCACCCCCGCTTCGGCAAAGCTCGCCAACATGAGACCATTCCACGCCGTGATGATCTTCTCGTCGCGATCCGGTTTGATTCGCTGTTCGCGAACTTCGAATAGTTTCCGGCGTGTTTCTGGCGTGGGTGGTTCTGCCGACGGATTGACGTTGAGAATGTTTTTTCCTTCGAAGTTGCCGGCCTGCGTGACGTTGTAGTGGGAGATAAATGCAGCAGCGTTCTGTTCGCCGAGAACGGATTCGATCTCGTCGATGTCCCAGACGAAAAACTTGCCTTCATGTCCCTCCGAATCTGCATCTTGAGTTGAATAGAAGCCGCCGGACGGATCTGTCATCTCACGCAAAACGTAATCGAGGATTCCTTCCGCCGTTTCTCGCGCGAGGGGCGCCTGCGTGACCTGAAACAGATGAAGATAGAATCGCGAGAGCAGGGCATTGTCATAGAGCATCTTTTCGAAGTGCGGTACCAGCCACTTCGCGTCTGTTGAGTAACGGTGAAAGCCGCCGCCGAGTTGATCGTAGATTCCACCGCGGGCCATTTTTTCCGCTGTGTGGACCGCTATTCTCAACCCTTCCGGATTACCAGTCCGTTCGTATGTGCGCAGCAGAAATTCGAGCGCCATCGCCGGCGGAAATTTCGGCGCGCCGCCGAAACCACCGTTCACTCCATCGTAGCTCTTGACTATGCCAGCGTACGCGGCATCAAGCAGTTCCTTCTCAATCGTTTGGTCTGAACCGCTCGTCGCGCTGAGACGTCGTAGTTCGTTGACTAACGAAGTTCCTGTTTCGGCAATTTCCTCCGGCCGATCGCTATAGGCTTCTGCGACGCTAATTAGAACTCGCGGAAACCCCGGCATGTTGTAACGATCCTGCGGCGGGAAGTATGTGCCGCCGTAGAACGGCACCGCATCCGGGGTGAGAAAAACAGTCATCGGCCATCCGCCATGATGCGTCATCATCTGCACGGCGCTCATGTAGATCTGATCGAGATCCGGGCGCTCTTCGCGATCGACTTTGATGTTTACAAAAAGGTCGTTCATGAGTTTCGCGATGTCTTCGTTTTCGAACGACTCGTGTGCCATGACGTGGCACCAGTGACACGCGGAGTAGCCAATGCTCAACAGCACGGGCTTGTTCTCACGCCGCGCCTTCGCAAACGCTTCTTCACCCCAGGGATACCAATCGACGGGATTGTGCGCGTGTTGCAGGAGGTAAGGACTGCTTTCTTTGATCAGGTGGTTCGTGAACTCCGCTTGTTCCATTTGTACTCCTGCTTGTTTGCTCTAGTCTTTGAACCAGTAGGGCGTCTTTTTGGTCCAGGGATTGTTCGGATACTTGCGGTGCAACAGGTCGAAAGCGGCTTTGGACCAGCGAGCCGTCTCTTTGTCGGTGCAGCCGTAACGTGTCGTCCTGACCGCCAGGTGTAATGCTTCAGGCACGCGTGGATCGTTTGGCTTGCGATTGGCCCAGTCGACAACCTGCCGCGAAATGTAGTTGGGCGCCGTACCGAATGCTTTTAACGATGCCCACTCTTTGGCTCCCTGTTCAACTTCAGCCGGCGAGAGAAAAGCGGGAGGCGGTCCGGCGGCGTTCGTAAACTCAATTACTGGGCGCGATTCTGCTACAACTTCCGGCTCAGGTGGCGCGATGAAAGACCGGCACCACCAGTTATCTCTAAGCATGTCCTGCTCTTGTAGCGGAGTCTCTCGTCCAACGCCAATGTCCACGACCGGCTCCAAACCAGGCATCTTCAGCCATGTGTAGAGAGCCGTGTACTTCTTCTCGTCAGGTTGGGTTGTCGAAAGATAGCTGTTTAGGTACCCAGCCAACTCCGGCACCAGGCCTGCAAGAACCGCCGCGACTTCGTTGGCGGTCCTGGTATCGCCAAGCAATGCGGCGCGCAGCCACGCTGCCTGGGCCAGATCACGTCGCGGTCCAGCGGGCAGAACGTTGCTTGAAACCGCTTCGCTCAGTATCGAGAGCGGCAACTGTTCGTTAAGCGCGTGACCAGCGTCTTCGGCGAAGAATGGCTTGCCGAGATTCGCCTTGGTGTAGTCGGTATCGGCTTCATCCGACGGAATCTCACGTCCATCATCGTTCCAACTCAAACTCGCTGGCACGCGCGCAGCATCAGCGAGAAACGCCGGCAAAGACGTTGCCAACAGCATTCGTCGTCCCAGCAGCAAGTTCAGTGACGACTTGTCGAAA
>DASZDV010000127.1:0-3746 GCA_035941575.1 Pyrinomonadaceae bacterium | reverse complement strand
AGTTCCCTGAGCCAAAAAGCAGCGCAAACGCAGACCGCAAGCGCTTCCCAAACACTGCCCGCCGATCATCCGCCACTCGGCAGCCAGAACGCTCCGGATCCCGCGGCGATGCGCGAGCAAGTCACAGCACAAATCGAGAAGGCGCGCAACGAGCCGCAGAACTTCGATGCGCAACTCAAGGCCGCAGAGCTTTACTACCGGATCTCACGTTTCGACGAGGCGATCGAATACCTGTTGAAAGCTAATCAACTCAAACCCACCGACTACGACACCGTGTTCGCTCTCGGTCTTGTCAACCTCGACGCGCGTCATTACGAACAATCTGAGAAGTGGTATCGGGCGGCGTTGAGGATGAAGTCAGACGACGTGCGCGTGCTGGCAGGAATAGCCGCGGCGACGTTAGGAAAAGGCGACGCGAAAGCGGCTGAAGAAGCAATCGCGCAGCTTGAGAAGGCCGACCCAACCAGCGAGGACCTGCCGAGTTTTAAAGAGCGACTCACCAGCTTGAAGTCCGGAAAATAGCTGGGCTCCTTCGATGCGGCTCTGCCGCCTGATGTGAGGCAAGGCTACGCCTTGCCGTAAGCTGGAGAAAAAAAAGAGGGCTATGCCCCCTGGTATTGCCTTTGGCCTTTGACTCTTGGGGCAAGGCCCGGACCAGGGGCGCAGCCCGATACTACGGCGAGCGCCGGCGAGGCAGAGCCTCGCCGCACATCAGGCGGCAAAGCCGTAGCGTGGCAACTCCATCGAACAATCTATGGCTTACCTCACGGTGAGATCGACATGCGAACGACGTCCGCTAAGAGGAAACGACTAATCTTCCCGTCCCTTCCGACTACAACTACTTGACCGTTTTCAACAGTCACCCGCTTGATTCCGCTCATGGGGCGGTTCACAAGTGTGCCGTCGTTCGTTTCAATTACCAGGCGTGGTCCAATTTCAGGTTCGGGTTCTCGCGCCGGCTCGTCGGAAGACTTTGGCTGGTCGGGTTTTGGCTCCTCGACCGCGGTGCGGGCAGTCTCAGTTGTTGTTGGCGCGGGCCGCGTTGATCGTCGTGTAGTCGTTCGTGGTGGCGCTTTCCGCGAACGTGGCGTTCGCGAAGGCGTGGGCTTGACCTCTTCAGTCTCCGCGGGTTTTTCAGCCGCGGGTGTTGGTGATTCGACCGCCTTCGCTTCTGGCGTGGGTTCGGGCGTTGGTTCAGGTGACGGCGTTACAACTGCCGTGGCCGGAGGCTCAGGCTCTACGATCGTCGCGCCTACAGACGAAACGCGTTTCGTCCTCGGACCGGTGACCGGTGTCTCTGTTTTCGGCTCCGAAGGTGTCGCATTCTCCGCAATATCCGGGCCGCCGATGATCGGCTCAAACGAACCACCGAACACCAGACGATAAGTGCCTTCATCGTCGTTCGGACTACGCGCCTCAATGCGCAGGATCAAATCCTCACGCTTGCGAAGATAAATGCCCTTGATGACTGGCGCACTACTCTCAGCGTAGAGCGTCACTTTCAGCAACGGACGCAGCGTACCCGCGGTGAAAACATCGATGTCGCCGTTCAGGTTCTGCGTTTGTACGGTGATCAGCAGATCTCCAGGTGTGCCCGTGAACGCGTAATAGTGCTGCGTTAAGCGCGCGTCACCGAGATCGCGTGCCGAAATCTTTCCAAAGAGCGTGTCGCCCCGTACGGGCGAAGGCGCGTTCGGATCTATTGACTGCGCAGACACCCCAACCGCCGCCAAACACAACACGGCAACGAAAACAAACACGCGAATTACGTCGTTGCTCAGTCGTTCAGGACAGTTCATTTGCAAGGCAAAGCATATCAGATTTGGGTTATGCTAGTCGCATGAAGTCTTACCGCGCTGTGTTGTTTTTACCGCTCCTTCTACTCTCGTTTGCAATCACAACTTTCGCGCAGTCATGGACAGCGAAATTCGACAAGGACGTGCGCTTTTATCAGCCCACGGAGTTAGGCGCGCTCGTAGTTGGAACAGAAAAATCGCTCTACGCGATCGACAGCGTTTCCGGCGAAACACTCTGGCGTCGCAAAGATGTATCCCTTGATGAAACAGACGTTGCGCCGGTGCCCGGCACGGACTTGTTGCTGGTCAGTTTTGAGAAGAGCGACAAATCACGAGTTGAAGCGGTCAACCTGTTAACCGGCGACTCGATCTGGCGCAGCGACAAGATCAAAGGTGCGGTGATGCACATCGCAGTCGATCCCGAATCGAACCTGCTTGCGGTTGTCTTAGCGAAAGATGCGAACAACCGCGCGCGCGAAGGCTTCAAACGCCGGCCGCTGGTGCACGTGCTGGATCTCTCTTCCGGTGAAGAGCTATGGCATTACGAAGTCAGCGAAGTGGAAATGATGCCGTCGCGCTGGCCGGACGACTCAGGCAAAGAAGTTGATTACACGCTGGACAATTATTATCCGCCGGTGTTTGTCGATGGGCGTCTGTACGTGTTCTATGAAGGAGTCACTTCATTTGACGCGCAGAACGGGAAAGCGCGCTTGCGTGAGAAGTATCGCGTCAACGAAGAGGGCCTCGCGTTGACCGAAGCCGAACCGATCTTCGATCACAGATTCATTTACGTTTCCGGTCACGGCCGCGTCCGGGCTATCTCGCGGGACACAGGCGACACTGAATGGGAAGCGAAAGATCTCGGACTAACGCCGGAGATGCTGCTTGTCGGCGACGTTCTCTACGTTCGCACCGGCGGGCAGTTCACGCGCATCAAGGACGGCGACACGATCGAACGCGGTTCTTACGGTCTTAGTGCGATCGATGCGCGTTCAGGAAAAGTGCTGTGGCGTTACAAAGGCGCCGACAAAGGGATCACTAATCTCCTCGTTCCTGGTCCAAACGTGCTCGCTGTCGCCGATCGTGACGATCTGATCTTTGTTGATGCGCAAACCGGCAAACGCACGATGCGCGTTTCGCACAAAATCGAACGAGCTTCTTTTGGACTGTTGAACGAACGCGGCGACGTCGTGATTGGCGGACAAAGCGAGATCGCGGCATTCGATCCCGTCAGTGGGCGGCAACTCTGGCGCGCGCGGCATACGCCGCCCGGTCGCGGAATCTTTCGCACCATCGGGGCAATCGCGGCGCGCGCTGCTTCTCTCTACTTTCGTTTTGGCGGCACAGCGATGACTGCTGTTCGCGGCGTGCAGATCGCGCGGGCGGTAGGTGGTTTGAGTTGGTCAGGACTCAACGCCCGCTCCTCGATCTCAAACTTGCAAGCCCTCGCGACAGCATCAAGGCGCAACTACTCTTTGCCGCAATTGAAACGTTTTGGACCACAACGCGGCAGCCGCACAAGCGGGCTCGAAGAACGACTCATCGACCGAATCGATCCCTCGCACCAGCTCGAACGTCTCTCGCGTTTTCTGTGGCATCGCGAGAGACTCGCCGCACTGCGTGGACAGTGGATGTATTTCTACACCGATCTCAAAAGTCGCGACGGCAACGGGCTAGCAGGCGTGAATATCAACACAGGACGAACGGATCGCGAAATACGGCTTTCAGATCTTGATGAGAGGTTTGTAGCAGACGAGGTGCTTGGACTGATGTTCACCGCCTCAGGGCAACGGTTGTTTGGGCACAGATTAAACGGATTGTAGTTCGAAGGCGCGGAGTGTTTGTCCGCTGCCTCCAACGGCCAAGGCTCCGGCGTATCCTTCGAGTTCGAGATCGAACATCGACCAGCGACCGACGGCTTCCGGATCGCTTTGCACCCGCAACAGCGCG
>DASZDV010000126.1:0-12831 GCA_035941575.1 Pyrinomonadaceae bacterium | reverse complement strand
AGTCGTCGAACATGTGGCGGTCGAAAGACACATAGGCTGTATTCGCGTTAATTCGCGATGGTTCGACGTGGGACACGGGCGAATTCTTGCCGACGTCGGAGACATTCCCAATAATGTTTTTCCATGCTTTACCGCCGTCAGTCGTGACTTGCAGGTTGCCGTCGTCAGTCCCAACCCAGATCTGTCCCTGCTACACAGGCGACTCAGCGATAGTGATGATCGTCGAGTGATACTCAGCAGTTGAATTCTCAACCGCAACTGGTCCACCTGCGTCTTTGAGTTTCTCCGGATCGTTTGTTGTTAGATCGGGGCTGATCTGTTCCCACGTCTTGCCGAAGTCAGGCGACTTGAAGACAACGTTGCCGGCAAGGAAGACCGTCGTTTTGTCGTGCGCGGAGAAGACGATCGGTGAATTCCAGTTGAAGCGATACTTCTGTCCAGCTGCGGGGCCACCGCCGCTGCCGCGTCCCCATGGATTGATCGATTGCTGTTCGCGCGTGCGGAAGTCGGTCCATACGATGTCGCCGCCCTGCGACTCCGACAGGTACTGTTCGGGATCGTCCGGGTGGTTGATCACGTAGAAGCCGTCGCCAAAACTCACCATGCGCCAGTCGTCATTCATAATTCCTGCCGGTTCGCGTGTGCGGCTTGGACCAGTCCACGAACCGTTGTCCTGCAAACCACCCATCACGTAATAAAACGGCAATCGATTGTCAGCGTGAATCTGGTAGAACTGGCCGAGCGGAATGTTGTAAACAGCTTCCCATGACTCGCCACCGTCGTAAGTGACCGCGATGCCGCCGTCCTGTCCATGCCACATTCGTTTCGGGTTCTTTGGATCGAGCCAGAGAGCGTGAAAGTCTATGTGTGTGCGGCCGGTGATCGAGCGAAACGTCTTGCCGCCATCAACCGAACTGAACAGAGTCGAAGCAACGGCGAAGATATGATTTTCATTCGTGGAATCGACGCGTACGCGCGTGTAGTAAAAGCCACGCGAAACGATATCGTCATTCTTCGAAACCATTTTGAAGGTTTCGCCGCGATCGTCTGAACGATAGAGCGTGCCGTCTTTTGCTTCGACGATCACATAGACCACGTTCGGATTGCTGGGCGCGACGCGAATGCCGATGCGGCCCATCAGCTTTGGTAAACCGTTCGTCAACTTGTTCCAGGTACGGCCGCCGTCAATCGACTTGTAAACGCCACCCTTTTCACTGCCGCTGCGATGCGTCCAGGGCTTGCGCTCAAAGCTCCACATGCCTGCATAAAGTATGTTCGGGTTTGTCGGATCTATTTCGAGATCTGCGACGCCGTGTTGATTGTCGATGTAGAGCGTTTTGGTCCAGGTCTTTCCACCGTCTGTTGTCATGAACACGCCGCGTTCTTCGTTTGGACCAAAAGCGTGTCCGAGTGCGCCGATGTAAACGACGTCAGTGTTCTGTGGGTTGATCGCGATGGCTGAGATGCGCTCAGTCTCTTTGAGGCCCATGTGCTGCCACGTCTTGCCGCCGTCAGTTGACTTGTAAACGCCGTCGCCGAAAGAGACGCTGTTACGCACGTTTGATTCACCGGTTCCGACCCAAACAACGTCCGGGTTTCCGGGTGCGAGAGCGATGTCGCCAATCGAAATTGTTCCTTGCCGTTCGAAGATTGGTTTCCACGTCACGCCGCCGTTGGTCGTTTTCCACAAACCTCCCGAAGCACTCGCCACATAGACCACGTTCGGATCACCCGGCACGCCTTCAACATCCGCGATGCGGCCGCCCATGTTTGCTGGTCCGATGCTGCGCCATTCCAGCCGGGCGAACGCCTGTTCAATCGGTGACTTCGCTCCGTTCGTCGCTCCGTCCTGCGCGAAAATGTTTTGAGCAACGAAGCTGAGTGCGAGCAGACAAACAGCCACCAGGGGTAATCGAGGACGCATCTTTTTCTCCTTAACAATCGATCGGTGTTATCTGTGTTACTCTGTGGCCGATTATGACATTTCCCCAAACTGAGCGCACCAAACTTAAGCGTTTACCGAAGCGCGGCCACTTCGATCGTGAGTCTGTTTACGGAATTCTCGACGAGGGTTTCATTTGTCACGTCGGCTTTGCGGTTGACGGTCAGCCGTTCGTGATTCCGACTGGCTACGGGCGTGTCGGCGACAAGCTTTACATTCACGGTTCGCAGGCGAGTCGAATGCTGCGAAGTCTCGCCGGAGGAATCAACGTCTGTGTCACGGTTACGATCGTTGACGGTCTCGTGCTGGCGCGCTCAGCGTTTCATCACTCGATGAATTATCGGTCCGTAGTTGTCTTTGGACGCGCAACTCTGGTGGACGATCCGCAAGAGAAGATGGAGGCGCTGATTGCTTTGTCAGAACACATCGTTCGTGGCCGCTGGGACGACGTGCGCGGGCCAAACGAGCAGGAGATATTGCTAACGACCGTGCTCTGTTTGCCGCTCGAGGAAGCGTCTGCAAAGATCCGCACTGGACCACCGCTCGACGATGAAGAAGATTACGCTTTACCGATTTGGGCGGGTGTCGTTCCTCTGAAACTTGTCGCCGGCGAACCAGTGAAAGATCCGCTTTTATCCGCCGAAATCCCCGTCCCCGACTACGCCGCGCATTACAAACGCTGATTCATTTCCTGATTGCCTCCGTTAGCACGCGACCGGTTGCGCTGCTCGGCGCCGTAATGCGTAGCAACGCTGATAACGTCGGGGCAATGTCCGCAGGCGAAGACCGTTCGAGATAGCGGCCAGGAGTAACGCCAGGCCCCATGATGATTACCGGAACATTAGTATCGTATGAATAGGGTGACCCGTGTGTCGCGGTGATTGTGTCGCCAAGATATTTGTAAGGCTCGGCAATGATCACGACGTCGCCGCTGCGCGTTGGATAAAAACCGTGGACTGCGCGGCGTTCGATCGGATCGGTAATCGATGTTGCGCCCTGTAAGAGTTGGGCGCGTGTGAAGGAACGAGCAACACCGGGAACCGAGAGAACTGCTGTCGCGACAACCTGAGAAATCTCGTCGAGGTTGACACCGTCGCGTTTCAAAGCGTCGTAGTTGAAATAGATATTGCCGTTGATGAAAGCCTCTGTGATGGTTCCAAAGTTGTTATATTTCAATAGGTAGTCAGCAGACGGATCAGGCGATTTGCCTTGCGGATTGTAACGAGCGCTGATCGCGTTTTTAATCGCGGCCATCACCGCAGGCGTTTGAATTCGCGCCCCACCCAAACCGAGCGTCGCCGCATGTTCCGGAATGGGCGCAACTCCGTGATCCGCGGTGAACGCGACCAGCGTGTTATTGAGCCCCACGCGAGCTTGCACGAAATCGAGCAACGTTGCGATCTGGCGATCGACGCGCAATGCCAAATCCATTACTTCCTGACTGTATGGTCCATAACGATGGCCCACGTAGTCGTTTGCCGAAAAGCTGACCGTAAGAACGTCTGTATCGTCGTCCTGACCGAGCTGCTCGTTGACGATCGCCTGTTGTGCAAAAGAAACGAGCAGGTCGTTGGTGAAGGGCGAATAGTCGAGAGCAGTGTAGAACGTGCGTCCCGGTGCGGTTGCGCCGCCGGTGATCGTGTGGGGAAACACGTTCGTGTCTCCTGAAGTGCTACCAACGGTTTCCCATGCAGGACTGTCGGGTCCGGCACGTCGCAAGTACTCGCCTTCGGAAATGAGACGCTCCCATTTGGCACGGAAGTATTGGTCCGCCGGTTTCGTGTTATTAAACGCAGTTACCCATGGCGGCAACTCATTGAAGTAATAGGTGGAAGAAACCATCGTCCCGGAAACGATGCTGAACCAGTAGGCCGCGTTCGCGTGACGGCCGGCGGGCAGAATTGCTGAACGATCTTTTACGGAGATGCCGATTACCTTCGCGCGATCGTTGGTAAAAAGGCGTAGTTCATCACCGACGGTAGAGCTCATTAGTCGTCGCGGGCTTGCAGCGGGTTCGTTTGGATCGCCGCCGAGAAGTTTTACAGAGTCGTCAGATACGCTGAAGATGCGTTTGCCGCTCGGGCGGTCGAGCCATTCATTTCCGACGATGCCGGACTCGGCTGGGTAAGCGCCGGTCATCATCGTGCCGTGACCGGGCGCTGTGTAAGTCGGGATGTGATCGTAATTGGCTTGTGTCCACGACGCGCCGTCGCGCATTAAACGGCGCAGGCCGTTTGGGCCAAACAGATCGCCGAAACGCTCGAGGTAGTCGTAGCGAAACTGGTCCACTACGATCAGCAGCACCAGTCGCGGCCGTTTTACAGGAGCCTGCGCGTCGCGCCGTTGGGCAGAAGCGCTGGGGAAAGTAAGAAGGGCGACGATTAAAAGAACAACCAGGGGCCGTTTCATGCAGCGGATAGTAGCCACAAAAAGACACAAAAGCCACTTGTGCCTTTTGTGGTTGCAGCTTTACTCGTACCGCAGCGCTTCGATCGGATCAAGCGCCGCTGCTTTGCGCGCCGGATAGTAGCCGAAGAAGATACCCACGGCGACGGAAAAGATAACTGACCCGACGATCGCCATCATCGACACGAGTGTGGGCCAACCAAGCATCGCGGGTATCGCCAGCGACAGCCCGATGCCGAGAAGAATGCCAACCGTTCCACCGGTCAGACTCAGCACGATCGACTCGATCAAGAACTGACTGCGAACCGCCGACGATCTTGCGCCAATCGCCATGCGAATACCGATTTCGCGCGTGCGCTCCGTAACTGACACCAGCATGATGTTCATGATTCCGATGCCGCCGACCAGCAATGAAACACCTGCGATACACGCAAGGAGAATCGTCATCGTCTTGCTGGTTTCGTTCGCCGCTTCCGCAACGTCAGTCATGTTTCGAACCGTAAAATCGTCAGGCTCATTCGCGGTCAACTTGTGACGCTGGCGCAGCAAGTCGCCAATCTGCGACTGTGCGGTGTATGTTGCGTCCTGCGAAATCGCCGACACGTAAGCGATCTGAACTCGCGGACTACCGAGCACCTTCTTCTGCACCGTCGTGTACGGAGCGAACGCGATGTCGTCCTGATCTCGTCCCTGCTGGTCCTGTCCTTTGCGCGCCATTACGCCAACAACGCGAAACGGCAAATTTGCGACACGAAGTGTTTGTCCAACCGGATCTGTTCCGGGAAACAAATTGTCGCCAATGCTTGCGCCGATAACGATCACTCGCGCCGCCGTTCGCACGTCAGCGTCTGTAAAGAACGCGCCACTCTGCACGGTCCATTTGCGGATGTCCGGGTACTGTTCGCTGACGCCCTGAACAGAGGTGTTCCAGTTCATGTTGCCGGCAACGAGCTGAGATCGCGCGTTCACCGCCGGAGTAACCATTGAAACACTCGGCACTTCGCGTTTGATCGCGTCGAGATCTTCCACCGTCAACGTGTTCGTACCGCTGTCGCCCGTGCCACTTCGCACACCACCGACGTTTTGCGCGCCAGCGCTAACGAAGAGCAAATTTGTTCCGATGCTTTCGATTTGCGCCTGCACAGACGCCGACGCACCCTGGCCGATACTCACCATCGCGATGACGGCGGCCACGCCAATGATGATGCCGAGCATTGTCAGGGCCGCGCGCATCTTGTTTCTCACAAGCGCGCGAAAAGCAACACGGATGATCATTAACAGGTTCATTTGCGTTTACTCTTCGTCTTCGTCATCGTCCTCAATCGCCGGCAGATTCTTCAACTCCTCCGCCGCATCACGTTGATCGACAACCGGCTGATCGCTCTTGATCTTTCCGTCCTTAAACACGACCACTCGTTGCGCGTACTGCGCGATGTCCTGTTCGTGCGTGACGAGCACGAGCGTGATGCCGCGTTCACGATTTAATCGTTGAAAGATCTCCATCACTTCAACTGCCGTGCGCGAGTCGAGATTACCGGTCGGCTCGTCAGCGAGAATCAACGCTGGGTTGTTGACGAGCGAACGCGCAACGGCGACACGCTGTTGCTGTCCACCCGACAACTGGTTCGGATGGTTCTGCTCGCGGCCTGAAAGTCCCACGGCGGCCAATGCTTCCATCGCACGCTGGTGCCGCTGCGCTGCGTCGACACCGAGATAAAGCATCGGCAGTTCGACGTTCTCGAGCGCGGATGTGCGCGACAACAGGTTGAAACCCTGAAACACAAACCCGATCTTTTGGCAACGTATGTCGGCGCGCGCGTCTTTCGACAATGCCGAAACATCTTCGCCGTCGAGGATGTACGTGCCGCGCGTCGGGCGGTCAAGACAGCCAATGATATTCATCGTCGTTGACTTACCCGAACCAGAAGCGCCCATGATTGCTACAAACTCGCCCTGGCGGATCGTCAGCGAAACACCGCGGAGCGCGTGAACTTCCACGTCGCCCATCGTGTAGACCTTGTGAATATGGTCCAACTGGATAACCGGACGCGACTCTGGGATTTGCGCCAGTGCCGACGCGTCCGGTTGTAGTTGTTGTGACTCAATTGCGAATGTTGTTGCCATTTTTGGTTTCTATCTCCTACCCACTTGACGTTCGCCAGCGGGTGAGTCGATTACCGCCGACCGCCACCAAAGCCCCCACCTGTACGTGGAGCATTACCGAATCCCGGCGGTCTCGTCTGCGTCGATGTTGCCGATGAACCACTGACAGTCTGACCCGTGATCACCATATCGCCTTCGTTCAGATTGCCCTCGACTACTTCAGTCGCCGCGCCGTCGCTGAGTCCGACCTTAATGCGACGCGGTTGCGGGTTGCCATCCTGGCCCAACACCCAGACGATACGTGTCTGTCCCGGCAGCACTGGCGCTGACGCGGGCGCGAAGTTGCTGTCGTTGCCACCTTGCGCGTTGTCGCCTTGCTGACCTTGCGCGCGACGACGTCCCTGACCTTGTCCACCGGCGTTTCCACCACCGCTGTTGCCGGCCTGGTTATTCGCGTTCTGCGGTCTGAATCGCAGCGCGGAATTCGGCACCTTCAACACGTTGTTGCGCTCGTCAATCGTGATCGTCAGATTCGCGGTCATACCCGGCTTCAAAGTCTGTTGCGGGTTGTTTACGTTAATGACGACGTTGTACGTAACCACGTTCTGTACGTTGACGGGATTCAATCGCATCTCCTGGATCTTGCCGTCGAAGTCCTTACCGGGAAACGCATCGACTGAGAACTTCACCGACTTCGCCTGCTCAACGAGACCAATATCTGCCTGGTCTATGTTTGCGATCACCTGCATCTGTGTCAGGTCGTTTGCGATTGTAAAAAGCGTCGGCGCCGACAAACTCGCAGCTACTGTTTGACCGACGTTGACGTCGCGCGACACGACCACGCCGTCGATTGGTGACGTGATCGTCGTGTGACTCAGATTGACTTGGGCCAGGCTGAGCGCCGCTTCCGCCTGCTGAACTTGCGCGGCGTTCTGTTCGACCTGCGCCTGCGACTGTTGCAACTGCGCCTTCGACTGCTCAACTACGGCCTGAGACTGCGCAATGCCCGCACTCGCTGACGACTGTTCGCTCAGTTTCGACTGATTTAACTGCGCGACCGCCTGGTTGTGACGAGCTTCGGCCGTCTTATAGGCAGTCATCGCAACGTCGTGATCGCGCAGCGCGATTACGACGGCCTTCAACAAGGATTCCTGCTGTTTCAAAAGACTCAACGCATCATCCTGTTGCGCTTTGAGAACTGCGACGTTCGCTTCTGCTGCTGAAACGCCCGCCTGATTGTTTTGCACTGTCGACTTCGCCGCGAGATTTCTCGCCTGTGCATCAGTGATGCCGGCGCGAGAGTTCGCTACCGCTGCCCGGGATTGTGTCAGGCTGGCGCGTGCCTGTTGCAAGTTCGCCCGAGCCTGATCAACCTGGGCCTTTGAGACGGCCGGATCGAGTTGCGCTATGACCTGTCCTTTTTTAACTGTGGAATTGAAATCAGCGTAAAGAGCAGAGATGGTGCCCGATGCCTGACTGCCGACTTGAACCGTCGTAACAGCCTGCAACGTACCCGTCGCCGTAACTGTGTTGCGCAGGTTTCCGCGATCTACGCGCGCTGTTAAATATTGAGCCGTACCGGCATCGTTGCCCCAGAAATAAAAACCAGCAGCTAGAAAAACTGCCATGATGCCGCCGCCGATAATGAGCTTCTTTTTACCAGCCAGCAGTCTCGCCCAAAACTGTTTTAACCAAGCGACAGTTCGTGCCGTGCCGGCGCCAGCTCGGCCGGTGCTGACACCCGGTACTAAAGGTGGATGTTTAATGGTTTCAGTCGACATAGTTCCTCCGTCTCTGTACATAGACACGAACTGTGCCGCAACGGTTACGCCGGGCCTTAATAAAAGAATTACTTGGGTTTACGGAACATTTTAGATGTGATTTGTAACCGTTTCGTCGAAGGACGTGTCTTAGCAGTCAGGACACTCCCCTGGAACGAACTAGGAAACTTAGGAGTAATAAAAGACAGATGAGCAAATTGGGACGTTTTAAGACACTGGCAATCGCTACTCTCTCGGCAGTTGCTTTAGGTGCTTCGATCGTCGTTGCCCAGACGGTTACTACCGATCAGGACAAAGGCCAGGGTGCACGCCCCGAGTGGCGTGGGCCCCGAGGTGATCGCAGCGGCGAGCACAAAGGGCGCGGCATGAGAGGAATGCGCGCTGGTGGATTCTTCAGACAGCTTAATTTAACTGAAGACCAGAAAGCGAAGATGAAACAGATCCGCGAGAGCTTTGCCGAAAAAAATAAACCCCTGCACGAACAGCTTCGGGCCAAGCGACAGGAGTTGCGCCAGGCGAGCGAAGGCGGTACGTTCAACGAAGCACTGGCTACTCAGAAACTGACGGAAATTGCTCCGCTCCAGGCCAAGGTCATGGCGGAGCGCGCAAAGCTTCATCAAGAGATGCTTTCCGTTTTGACGGCTGAGCAGAAAGCCCAGTTGGAACAGCAGCGTGCGCAATTCAAAACTCGTCGTGGCGAAATGCGCAAGCGCAATAATCAGTAAGCGTCTCCCCCCGCTTCTTTGGAGTGCGCCGCTTGTCGGCGCTTGGTGAAAGCAGTGACAGGTCAACCGCACTCCACGGAGGTGATAATGATGAGGACCGCAACTGACGAGTGGGCTCGAACAGGCCTTGGACATCGACCTGGTGCGACAAGCGCAGGCCGGAGATGAGTCTGCGTTTGCTGAAATTGTCAGACGTTACAGTCCGCGGGTGTTTGCTGTAGCCAGTCGATTCTTTCGTCAGCGGAGTTTGGTTGAAGAAGCTGCGCAGGAAGTTTTTTTGAAAGCGTTTACGCAGCTTGGAAGTTTTGAAGGTCGCGGGTCGCTGGAGGGCTGGTTAACAAGGATCGCGACCAACACGTGTTTGAATATGCTGAGAGGGTCGAAACGCCGGCCCGAGCTGACTGTTTCGGATCTGAGTGAAGACGAAGACCAGTGGCTCGAACAGCGAATGTCGGACACAGCGCAACGGTCGGTTGAAAATGATCTCGTGGCGGCAGACCTTGCGGATAGACTATTAAGTGTTTTGTCGCCGGAGGATCAACAGGCGTTGTTGATGATCGACGGCGAACAGGCTTCGATTAAGGAAGTGGCGGCAGCGACCGGTTGGTCAGAATCGAAAGTGAAGGTGAGGGCGTTTCGAGCACGAAAGAAGATTCGAGAAGCGATGGAGCGACTAGTGAGCAGGAAACCGGTTACGACCTGAATGAGCAGGTGAAGGATGAACGAGAAGCACATTACAGAAGTGCTGGATAACACAGCGTTGACAAGCCTGTCGGCGAGCGAACTCGAAGAGATTCGTGCGCACGCGAGCATTTGCGACGCTTGCGAAAGTGCGTTTACGGCGGCACAACTCTCGGCTGTGGTTATCAAGGAGCGGGCGCAAGTGGTCATTGAACCATCGCCGTTCTTTCAAACGAGAGTAATGGCTGCGTTGCGTGAACAGCAGGCGGCGGAGAGTGTGCCTGCGTTCTCGCGTTTATGGAAATCGGCGCGCGCGTTGGTCTCTTCAATGGCGCTCACCACTGTGGTGCTCGCCGCTTTGAGTTTCATGATTTCAGCTCCCGCAACTACTGCGTCAGATCAAACTGCGTCAGCGTTTTCGGCTGAGTCGGTAATCCTGGGCCAGGACGGCGACGATCAACTAACGTACGAGCAGGTGCTCAATGCCATTTACACCGACGATGAGGACAAGTAGTTATGAATAATATCGTGAAAAACAGATGGCAGGTTCGAGTAGCGGCTGCGATTATCTTCGTACTGGGATTCACGGCCGGCATTCTTGCGCTGAATGTCTACCGCGGCTTCGCGCGTGGTGACGGACGCGATCGTTTCGAGAGAATGTCTGACCGTTTGAACCTGAACGCGGATCAAAAGACCAAGGTGCAGCAGATCCTGAGTGACGCACGCGAACAGATGGGCGCGTTGCGAAGAGAGTCGGAGCCACGGATGAACGAGATTCGGCGGCAGGCTGATGAACGTTTGCAGCAAGTGCTGACGCCGGAACAGTGGCAACAGTTTCAAAAGATGCGCAGCGATGGTAGAGAGCGGCGCGGGGGTCGCGGCCCGAAGAGGGACGCGCCCTAACAGCAGATGTCAGGAACAGCGGTTTTTCGAAACCGTTGTTCCTGCCACTGCACTTGAATCACCTCCTTAATCTCTGTATAACGACTGTCCCAACAACCTCTACGAAGGGACAGTTCAGTGCCTGTAAGCCGACAACGAAAAGTAAACAGAGCTAGAAAGCGACCGCGAAGTGTTTCTTCAGCGGTGTCGAGCGCGCCTGCAAGCCGCAAGCAATTCAATCTCAAAGTTGTAGTGATCGTATTGATCGTGGCAGTTGCTGCTTCGGCGATTGCGTACGTAGTTGCGAATCGACGAGGACAGGCGGGCACTGAAGTGACGACTCCTTCAGGACTGAAATACACGGACTTGAGAGTCGGAGAAGGCGCCACTCCGCGGTTGGGCCAGACAGTGAGAGTTCATTACATAGGCTGGCTGGAAGATGGTAAGGAGTTCAACAATTCCTACAAAGGCGGTAAGCCGATCGATTTTCAGATGGGTCCTGGTCTGATCCCCGGTTGGAACGAAGCGCTTCAGACGATGAAGGTCGGTGGTAAACGCCGGATCGTCCTTCCCCCGAACCTTGCTTACGGCGCCAAAGGCAGCCCTCCGAACATCCCACCGAACGCCACGTTGACCTTTGAAATCGAGCTGCTCGGCGCGCAGTAACTCTGCCGATACTGGCGCGTTCTATTGCAACACCGTTGTGTTTTGAGTTTTCCGTCGCCTTTGGGCTGGGGGTGTAGTAGATTAACTATCTCTCTCCTCTTGTTCCCCCCTCAAGTTTTGACTCCAACGCGGAAGGAGATGATGAAATGAGCAAGTTCGTTAAGAAAGCAGCTTACGCAGCGTCGTTGTGCCTGCTCGTGTTGCTGTTGGCCACGGGTGCGTTTGCACAGGGCAGAGGCAAAGGAGGAGGCGGCGGTCGCGGCGGTGGTAGCGGTAATGCTGGTGGTCCACCTCCGGGCGCCGGTGTCGATCGCGGGTTGGGAAATGCGTCGAGCCGTTCGGGTGGACGGTCCGATGACGGTCTCAACAATGCTTCAACAAAATCCAATGGACGATCGGATGCGGGTTTGGAACGCGCGCGCAAGCAGAGTTCAAACATGCGTCGTGCTGATGACGATCTTCGCGATCATCCTGGACTGCCGCGCGCTCTACACACGAACGCGAACGATCTGCGCGCCGGTTATCAGGCCGCGTTGGCTACGAACCCCAATTTGACGTTTGGTAACTACGTTGCAGCAACGCGGCTCGGGCAGAATCTTGGCTCGCGACATCCGAACATCACTCGCGATGCGATTCTGAACGGTTTGGCTTCAGGAAGAAGTATCGGCGGGACGTTGCAGGATCTCGGTTTGAGTGAACGGCAAGCGAAGGATGCACGCAAACGCGTTGACGACGAGATCAAAAAGGCTAAGAAGGACAAGAACTGACAACGCTTACCTGGGCCGCGGCGTGATTTATCCGTGGCCCTATTCCAACATCCGGGCTGCAATCTCTTTCAACAACTTCGCGCAAACGGTTCCCGTGATGTGCAACGGGTCCATGCGTGGGTTGAACTCCACAATATCAGCACCCACTACTCTGCCTTTCAATCTTTGAATCAGATCGACCGCCTGGCGCGTCGACATGCCGCCGGGTTCACGATGCGACACACCCGGCGCAAACGCAGGATCAAGCGCGTCAATATCGAAAGAGATGTATACGGGTGAGTCAAACTCGAGTTTCAATCCATCAGTTAATTGATGCATCTCGATCGACTCGACACCGAACTTCCTTACTTGGTCGCGTTGGTGCGCCGTAAATGTTCTGATCCCAACCTGGACTAGGCGCTTCACGAGTTTCTGTTCCATGATGCGCGCAAACGGACTGGCGTGCGAGTTTCGATTCCCCTGGTAGCTGTCGTAGAGATCCGGATGCGCATCGAAGTGGACCACGTTGAGATCCTTAAACTTTTTCGCAAACGCTCTCACGATGGGATACGTGATCGAGTGATCGCCGCCTAAAGAGATGGGCGACATACCGTCGGCGATCAACGTGTAAACTGAATTTTCGATCAGCGTAAACATGTCGCTGCCGGGAACAGGCTCGATGTCACCGGCGTCGAAGAACACGGAGTCGCCGGAAAGATCTGTTCCGTTCTCCGTGGTCAGGTTCCATGCATCGGAACGCAGGGCGGCACGGATCTGCGGCGGCGCATCGGCGGCGCCTTTATTGAAGGAAGAGTTCTCATCGTAACGGATACCGATGAGGGCGAGTTTGGCGCGTTGGATGGTGGCAGAGTTCTGGGACATGCGGCTTTGCGGTGCTT
>DASZDV010000125.1:0-21897 GCA_035941575.1 Pyrinomonadaceae bacterium | reverse complement strand
GCGTTGGTCGCGCCGTGGCGCTCGGTATCGGTGTGATAGTTCTATCTGGTGTTATTTACGATGCGATGATGGCGTCGCCTTTGGGACGGAATGAAAAGGCGTTCGCGGTCATAGCATATGTTTTGATCGTGGCGCTCGCTTTTGGTCTAACTCGTGTGTTTAGTGCGCGCGCTGCGTACATTCACTTGGGCGCAATCTTTGGGACCATCATGGCGGCGAATGTGTGGATGCATATTCTGCCCACGCAGCGCCGAATGATTGCTGCACTCAACGAAGGCCGCAAGCCTGATGAAGCACTCTCGGCACGCGCAAAACTGCGATCGAAACAGAATACTTTCATGGCTGTGCCTGTGGTTTTCATTATGATTAGCAATCATTATCCGGGTGTGACGTACGGCGATCGTTACAACTGGATCATCCTGGCAGGTCTCGTGCTGGCAGGTTGGATTGCTGCAAAGTTCATCCGTAGAGCGTAAGTCGAAAACTGAGGTCTGACCCACCTGCTCGATCAACTCGACAAACTCAAGACAACGTTTGATCCGGCCGCGGCGAAAAGAGTCGAGGCTTTACTGGAGCGCCTTTCGCGCCGAAGGTTTCGCGATGCGGAATCGCTCGTGCGCGCTCATGAGCTGCTGCTTTTTGTGCGCGCTTATCCGCAGAATGCGCGTGTTGCGCGGTTGAGTGAGGCATTGCTTCGTACATTCGGCGAGAAAGTTTCACAGCTGCGCGACCGGGATGTGGATTTGTCGAGCCTCGAACATCCTGAAATGTCCGGCATCGCGGGCACTTCTGTGACTGACACGTTTAGCTTCTATATCGTCCGCTCGCTGGTCCAACGATATCCATCGCAGTTAAGCATCTACTGGGACTGGTTTGAATCAGAAAACCGGTTGGCTGAGACGTGGCCGCGGTTCATGCCGCTCCTGGAAGAAGACGCGCTGGTGGAAGCGAACGTTCCATATCGCGAGTGGTTGGCTGCGGCGCGGCGCCGTCGTTCTGAGGTGTCGTGGCTGATTGAACGTTTCGATCAGCTCGAAGTGTCAGACAAACAGAAGGCTGAGCTTTACGACTCTCAGCAGATCTACGTGCAGTGGACGCCGGCGTTTCGTTCGACTCGGACCGGCATGCGGGTTCCGGTTGAGCAGATGTTCTATCACCGTGGTCTGCTAATCCAACGGCGCGATATCAATCTTACCGCTGAGTTGACGGCCGCGGCTCCGCCGATGCGAAAGCTAACGTTGCGCGACGGAGAAAAGGCTCTAGACCTCGCACGTGACGCGTCTACCGTTCGATATCGCGAACTTTACGGATTCACTCACGGTGATCCGAGACACGTTTATGAAGTTGATTTGGGCCGCGGCGTTCAACTTCAGCTTATGGGCCTACCTGCTGAGAAGCGGCTGCCGTTGCGCGCGTATCACGCGGCGATGATCTACAAAAACGGCGTGCCCATCGGCTACTTCGAGGGTCTCTCGTTGTTTGAACGAATGGAGAGCGGGTTCAATCTTTATTACACGTTTCGCGACGGTGAAACGGCGTGGCTGTACGCGCGAATACTCAACGTGATGCACCGCTTCGCGGGCGTTAGCTCCTTCGCGATCGACCCGTATCAGATTGGTTACGAGAACGAGGAAGGTATTGAGTCCGGCGCGTTTTGGTTTTATCGGAAACTTGGGTTTCGTCCGACGCGTCGTAAGGTTTTGCAACTGGTCGAAAAGGAAGAAGAGAAGATCTCAACACGCAGCGGTTATCGAACTTCGCCGCGTACCTTGCGGAGGTTGGCGGAGAGCCCGATGATATTCGAACTCGATAAGCGCAGAGTTGGTGACTGGGATCGTTTTCAGGTCAGAAGAATTGGTCTGCGGACACAAAGACGAAACTTTGAGTCGCTCTTTTCGCTCATGCCGGCTTGGAACCGCTGGAGTTCCGGCGAGCGCGATCTGTTGAAGCGAATTGTTCGTGCGAAGAACGCCGCTGAAGAGACGACGTATTTGAAGTTGATGCGACGGCACGAGCGGCTGCGCTCGGAACTAATCAAGCTCGGTTCGTAGAGAAACACCTCTCGATCTGGTGCTCGAGGATCTTGGTCTCGCTGAAGTTCTGGAGTTTACTGAAGTAAGCCGCGTCACGATTCAACGCGTCGCGTGGCACAAGTCCAACAATCTCCGCGCTTTCGATCTCCACTCCCAACGTTTCTGCCTCACGCTTTATCGCGTCGTACGTCACGTCCATTCCCGCGACTTTGTAATCAATCAGATTCATCGACACCTGCACACAACTTCGTGTGGACAGTCGAAACCCCAACGCTTTCACAAATGGCAACCCGCCACTGCGCGCTCGGATCTTTTTTGCGATCTCGCGCGCGAGCGTGAGGTCGTCGCTTCGGAGAACAACGTTGAATGCAATCAGGAACGGCCGAGCGCCAACAGCGATCGCGCCCGCGCTGTCGTGGACCATAGGTAGACCTTCGTCAGGTGCACGCTCGGGATGCGTGGCAATCTGCTCGCGCAGTAACTCGAGTGCTCCGCGCCGCACGTCCTCCAAATTGATTCGATCGGGACGCAGCGCAGCTCGTTCGTAGTAGTACACGGGAATGGAAAGCTCACTCGCGATCCTTCTGCCCGCTTCATGCGCGAGTTGCACGCAGTCGTCCATCGTTACGCCACGCACCGGCACAAACGGCAACACATCCGTCGCGCCCAAACGCGGGTGCTCACCTTGATGTGTGCGCATGTCGATCAGCTCTGCGGCGCGTTTCACTGCCGCGACCGCAGCATCGACAACATCGACTGCTGAGGCTACAAAAGTAATCACAGACCGGTTGTGATCCGGATCGATGTGCGTGTCGAGCACACACGCCGTCTCGGCCGCAGCTATGACGTCTGCGATCTCCTGGACCGTCTTCGCGTTGCGGCCCTCGCTAAAATTCGGAACACATTCAACGAGTGGAAGCATTAATCCTGTTCAGTCATTCTTTCTTAAAATCCCCTGTCCTTTGTCGTAGCGCTAGCGGGAGTCAAAAAAGGAAAGGGGAAATGTCCCGCTAGCAGAGTGAAATAAAAAAATTAATAACCCGCTTTAGGGGTTGCACGTTACACTACGACAAAATGCCTTCCGACCGGTTCATCAGTCAACGCAAAAACGCCTGGCAACGGCTCGAGGACCTGCTGAAGCTGCTCGACCACGCATCGCTCCGACGTCTGGGGCGCGAGGAGGTTCGGGAACTCGGACGTATCTACAGACGAACAGCCTCTGACTTGGCGATCGCCCGCGCCGAGTCACGCGATCCGCGACTCGTCAATTATCTGAACAGTCTCGTGATTCGCGCGCACGGCCGCATCTATCGTGCCGACGCACAGGGTGGCAAACGGATTCGCAACTATTTCACGCGTGAACTGCCACGAACCTTTCGCCGCACGTGGCGCTACACATTCGTCTCGTTCGCTGTTTTCTTCCTCAGTGGTCTGCTGAGTTTTGTCGCGACGAAATACGATCCCGAATTCTCAGAACTGGTAGGTGTGAGTCCTGCGACTCGCGAGTTGTACATCGAAACGAAGACCCACTGGTGGGAATCCCTCAACAAATCTAACCAGGAAGGCGCCAGCATGATCATGACCAACAACATTCAGGTCACGATCTACACGTTTGCGTTCGGCGCAGCGCTCGGTCTCGGCACTCTCTTTTATCTCGCGTTCAACGGCGCAAACATCGCTGCTGTGCTGGCGCTGACTTACAAGGCAGGTTTCGGTAACGATCTTGTCACGTTCATGGTGGCGCACGGCGTGATCGAATTGTCGTGCATCTTCATAGCCGGAGGTGCAGGATTGTTGGTGGGCAGCGCGATGATCATGCCCGGCAATCTCACTCGTGCTGACGCGTTGCGCACGCGCGGCATGGAAGCCGTTCGGTTGATGTTAGGAGTGTCGCTGTTACTGGTGATCGCGGGATTGATCGAAGGTTTCGTTTCGCCGGCGCCGATTGATCCGCGCATCAAGTACAGCATCGCGGCACTCACCGGCCTCGCGTTGTACAGTTATCTTCTCTTCGTTGGTCACGAGCCACAGAGTCACACGGATACCGCGGATCAGAAGGTTTTATAACAAACCCCGTTCTTTCACGCGCAAATAAGTTTCCAAAAGCGCAGGCGCCAACGCGGCCGCAGTTACGTCGAGTGCCAAACCGCCTACAGATTCCACCATCCGCAACGCAGCTTCACGATGATAAATGATCTCTTCAGCAACCGACTGCGTGAAGAGATCGCGAACAGACGCGGGCACTCCTTTGACGACCGCTTTCAAGTCTCGGTCTGCGATCGTGACTACCAACGGCAGATGTCGCGGGCGCAAGAGGTTCAGCGAGGTAAGTAGTTCCTTCGAACCCTCTTCATCGACCAGATCTGTCAACAGCACCACGAGCGATCTTCGCTTGCTGTTAGCAGCAATGAACTGAAACGCATGCGGGTACGACGGTTCGATCATCTCCGGTTCAACAGCGTAGAGAGCTTCGAGCGCCGCGTCGATATGGTCGCGTCCGCGACTTGGCGGCAGATAACTTTTTATTCGACGTCCAAAAACCACCAGGCCGGCGTTGTCACCGGCTCGAGCCGCGGCGGAAAACAGAGACAGCGTGGCGTGCACGGCTGAGTCGAGTTTTGTTTCCTGTTCGATACGCGCCGTCATCAGGCGCCCGGAGTCGAGCGCGACGAGAATGGTTTGGTCGCGTTCGATCTGATACTGACGCGTCGTGAGTTTTCCGCGTCGTGCAGTAGCGGTCCACGAGATATGTCGCAGTTCATCGCCGCGCACGTAATCGCGCATTGACTCAAACTCGCGACCTTCACCGCGCCAGGAAGTTTTCCTATGTGAGGAAACAAGTGAGCGCGCGCCGAGAGCTTTCAATTCCGCTTCGCGCGCGCGCCGCATGTTCGGATAAACCTTTACGGCTATCGGTTCAGCGCCGCGGGTATCACGCCACAAAAGACCGAGTCGAGAGCGAAAGCGCAACGCCGTATAGCCAAACTCAAACCTGCCACGGCGCGGCGGCGTCAGACCATAAATCAACGTCACGGTGCTGTGAGGCTCAACATCCAACCGGCCCTCACGTTCGCCCTGTAGAACCATCTGCGGTGGATATTCATCTTTTACAATCAGTGAAACCCGACGGTTGGAAGGATTCTGAATGTTAATACTAACTTCAGTTTCGGCGCCCATCGCAAAGCGGCTGCCGAATTGACGTGTCACCTTGAACCCCTTCGGCAGTTCACTAACACGCGCGTCAACGATCGCTACGATGATCAGCAGAATGTCATAGACGAGAGCAACCCATGCCAGCCATGGTCGTTGCCATGAAAGCGAGAGTGGAATAAGCGCCGCCGCCGCGAGAACGTAGAAGAGTTTGGTGAAAACGAAGCGCAAAGTTTTGGGGAGTAAAGCTGTCAGCTCTTTTTGTTGGTAGCGATGTACTCCTTCAGCTTGTTTCGCTCGGGATAATCCGGGTTCTTTTTCAAATACTCTTCATATTCGATCGCCGCCTTCTCTTTCAATCCCGCGGCGTTGTACAACCACCCAAGTCGCAAATGAGCGTCCGGACGTCCAAACTTCGCTGCTTCGTTCAGATAAGGGATCGCCTTCGAACCTTTCTTGAGCTGTAAGTAACATTCACCCAACAAGTAGTTCGCGTCACCCGACGTCGGTTGCAACTCGACCGCTTTCGTCAGCGGTTCAACTGCCTCCTCAAACTTCTTCTGCGTCGAGCGTAAGCGCCCGAGATTCAGTTGGGCGCGAGGCGAGTCGGGATGAACCTCGATCGCTTTCAGATAGGCGGCCTCGGCGTCTTCGAGTTTCTTTTCGGAGAAGTAAATAGTGCCCAGCGCGGTCCACGCCTGAAAATCGTTGTTGTCGGTGGCAACAACCTGCTTAAGTAAATCGATGGCCTGGTCAAACTTTTTCTTTCCGACTGCCTCTTCTGCCTTTTGAAAAAGTGATTGCGTTGAAGCGGGGCGTGAGTAAACGTCGGCGGCGGAGATTACTCCTGCCGCAGGATGTGCCGCGGTAGGAGCTTTCCACCGGAAGTCGAGATCATATTGATAACCATATGGACTATTGCTGAGTCCCCGGACAAACACCGGAAACAATCGTCCGATCTCTTTGTTCTCGACCTCAACGACAATCTCATACTCGCCGGCGATCAAGTTCGTGAAGCGATAACGTCCGCGACTCGAAACCGTCTGCCTGCCGATCTCGCCGTCAGGTGGCCGGCGGAGGACCACGGTGACGTCCTTCGGAACCACGTTGTTGTTTTCGCCTGTGATACGCACGTCGCCGAACACTGTGAGACCGCCTTGAGCCGCTGCGCTGGGAACAAACAATTGCGCACCGATGAAAGCTAATAGCAGCGTTAGCAGGGAAAGAGACGTTCGGAGCATGGTACTTCTCCAACTAAAAAAAAAGGGCTCCTACCTTCGCAGGAGCCCGTAGAGTCAAAGACAAAAACCGAGCTAGAAGCTGTACCGCAGAGCGAATTGCATCTCGCGCGGGTTGCTAGCCGTCGTGGTGATCTGTCCAAAGGTTGTGCCGGTGATACCAACGGCCGGCAAGCCAAAGCTGTTGTGGTTGAAAAGATTAAAGGCTTCCCAACGCAACTGCAAGTTATGACTTTCTGACCACGGCATACCCCACGTCTTGATCAAAGCCGTGTCGAGATTCCAGAAGTGCGGTCCGCGGAAGTAGTTGCGGTTGCCGATTTCACCGTGTTTGGGGAATCGGAGCACTCCTTCAGTAGGTCTGCTTGAAGAGAAGACCGTCGACGGCTCTCTGAAGAACTGGATGGCTCCAGTTGCCGGGTCGTCATGAATGCTGGGCCGTAGAGCCGGTGCATTCCTCAAGTTCTGGGCCGCTGGGCTGTTGAAGTTGAAGCCCACCGGGAAAGCAGTGGTAGTGGTGCTGAAGGGCAGTCCACTGCGACCAGTGAAGATACCCGAGATTTCCCAACCACCGATAATTTGATTGGCCCAACCCGGAACGCCGCTGCCGAACATGCGGCCACGACCAAACGGCAACTCATAAATGAAGTTCGCATTGATGAGGTGACGAATGTCGAAGTCTGATGGACCACGGCAAACTCTCAGGTTGGTCAGGTCACAAACCAGACCACCAGCGACCGTGTTAGTAACGCTCGATCCGTTGTCGATTGAATGCGACAAGGTGTAGTTGAAGTCAAACTGGAGCCCACGCGAGAAACGCTTGCGCAAGCTGACCAGCAGACCATCGTACGAGGATGACCCCTGATTCGAGATGTAGATGTTAGTTCCGAACTGCGAACTCATACCTACGTTCGGCAGGAGCAATCCCTGCGCGTTAAGGCGCTGAACCTGGTCGGAAGTGTCACCGCGCAACACGAACTGACGCGAGGTGCCGTTGGCCAGAATGAATCGAGTGCAGGAAGTGCCAACTAACGCTGCGCAGTTAGCCACACCGTAGTTTAGCTGGACGGCTGCATTCATCTGGTTCTCGAACCACGGTTGACTCGCAATGCCGTTGATGATTGTCGCGACCGGAAGACCGGCGGTGGTTCCTGCGAGCAATTGTGCTTGCAACGCATTAAACGCGTCGAACATGAGCTGGCCCGAGGATGGATCCCTGAAGTTCAAAGCCTGCGACAGGTCGGCTTGCGAGAAGAGCTTGCGAGCCTGACGTCCAACGTAGGTTGTTTCAAGAATGAAGTTACCAGGCATCTCACGCTGGAACCCAAAGCTGTACTGGATCGAGTACGGGATCCGGAAATGCTCGTCAACCGCGTAGTTGAACTCGCCCGTGCACAATCCGGTAGCCAAACCGAAGCATTGCGGATCGTTTAGGAACGGAGTGAACGGGCGGGTGATTGTCGGTGCCGTGTTGGTCACCGCCGCCGGCAACGAAGTGACGCCCGTGAAACGCGGATTGTTTATCAACGCTTGGGCCGCAGTCGCTTCCGAACCAAATATCTTCGTGGCCGAATTATCGAACAGATAGGAAACCTGGTCCTGAATGAACGTGATGGCACCGCCGGGCCGATCGTAAACGACCGAACCGCCGCCGCGGATCACGGTTCTATTCTCGCCGAAGAGGCTACCCAGGAAACCGCCCTTGACGTCAGGCGTCCAGGCAAAACCGAATCTCGGCGCGAAGTTATTCCAGTCCGTTTTGTAAAGCGGCCGCGCGTCGTTGCCCTTGCCAATCAGGTCATACTGAAGCAATGGCTCAGTGCTCTGACCGCGAAGTCCGGCAGCGGAGTTCCGTTGACGAAGGTCGAACAATTCGCGCATGTCCACGTTCTGTCCTGCCTGGAAGCCGTTCTTCTCATAAGGAGCTGGATACATGTGCCAACGCAGACCGAAGTTCAGCGTCAGGTTGTTTCGCATTCTCCAATTGTCCTGGCCGTAAAACTCCAGTTCGTCATAGCGATAGTCGCGGTGCTTGCCGGTGCCCGGAGCGAACGCCGAACCGCTGGTGTCGTAGTTGAAGTTCGTTGCGTTTTGAGCAAATCGTCCCAGCAGGAACGCGAATGCCGCATCATAGTTTCCGGTAACAGTCGTGTTAGTGTTCGAGAAGATTGTTGCCGGACGGAGAGTCTGATCGAGCGCGCTCAGCAAACCACCGATGCCTACGGTGGCGAAGTTGAAGTCGTTAACGAGTCCGGTTTTGGAATCGATTGGTTTAAACGAGCCACCGAACTCGAACGTGTGCGTTCCCCTGGTCCACGTCACGTCGTCGCGAATCGTCGGCACCATCACGAAGCGATCCTGCTCGCTGATGCTGGCAAACGGAGCCGCAAGTCCCATGCCGAAAGTGAACGAGTTCGGGAACGCCGGCGCGAAGTTGTTCGGGAACAGCAAGCCCGAACGCGCGACACCCACTGTGGCCTGGTTAACGAAGGTCGGGCTGGCGGTCCATGTGTGACCAACAACCCAAGTGTAGTCCTTGACTACGATTTGAGCGGTTTCAGGATCGCCCGGGAATTGCTGCGCCACCGAGTTAACCGTGTCGGTCTGCACGCGACGAGCGATATTGAAGCGGCCAAAAAACCTCTGCTTCGAAGTTGCGTTCCAGTCGATGCGCGTCGTGTACGTGTTGTCTTCACGTTTCGACGGCGCGTTAAACCGGAAGCCACCAGTGTTGATGCCATCGCCAGCCGTGAGGTCGTTAGCCTGTGGGTAACGGCTGTTGATGAAACTCAGTAACGCTGCATTACCACCGGTACCTTTCGGATCCAACGCCGCAACCTGCGCCGGAGTAAGAATCGAGATGCAGTTCGGTGTGGTGTTCTGACGCGAAGAAGCGCTGCAACCTGCGGTGTTGTTGATGAAGCCCAAACCGCCGTTGCGGAAGTGGTTCAAGGGAACAACTCGCAAGTAAGCGACGCCCTGAGCGTCACGGCGCCCTTCGTAGTCGAAGAAGAAGAAGAGCGCGTCCTTGATAATTGGACCACCGATGCTGCCGCCGAACTGATTACGCGTCAACTGTGGTCGTTCAACGCCGCTGCGGTTGTTAAAGAACGTGTTTGCGGCAGTCGCAGCAGTACGGTTGTACTCGCGAACATTACCGTGGAAGTCGTTCGTGCCACTCTTCGTAACCAACTCAATCTGGCCGCCGCTGCTTCGTCCTTCGGAAGCACCGGGGTTGGCTGAAACAGTACGGAACTCCTGAATCGCGTCGATTGGAGCATTACCGACCGTCGAAGCGAACTGGCCCGTGGTTACATCGTTCGTATCGATTCCGTCGACTGTAATGTTTCCCTGGTCAGCGCGTGCGCCGGTAACGGATCCTACCCGGTTCGCCGTGGTAGTACCGACGTTGTTTCCAACTACGCCAGGTTGCAAACCGATCAGCGCAGCGGGAGAGTTGCGGATCTGAATTGGAAGCTCTTTGAGTCTTCGTTCTCCGATAACGTTACCGATACTAGCGTCGGTAGTGTTCAGCGTAACTTCATTTGAGGCCGTTACCACAACGGTACCGGAAACCTCTCCGATAATCATTTCAGCATTGTGTGTTTCAACGTTGCCGACGCCGAGAGCGACGTCATTAATCACCAGAGTTTGAAAACCTGAAGCGGTAAAAGTGAGCTTGTAGCCTTGACCTGGCGCGGCCTTGGGGAATGAATACACACCTTGATCGTTGGTCTTGGTGGTGAGTTCGGCGCCAGTTTTTGTATCTGTCAGTTTTACGTCAGCACCGGCAATAACAGCGCCGTTGCTATCCTTAACAGTTCCTGTCACACCCGCGGTGCTCTGCGCCGATGCCCCGATGGCAGAAAAGCACAGAGTCAGGGTCGCAAGCATGAAGGCAAAAAGCAATTTCTTCATTTGGGCTCCTTCCCGAAAACTAACTTGATTGGAGGACCTTCTTAAAACGCACTAAGAACGCTGCGTTTTAGAAGTCGTGATGGTTGATCTCACTTGTTAGGAATCCGTGAGATAAAAGTTCAGAAAGATAGGGGGAGACAAACATAGCGCGGGTTGACATGCAAGGAATGTTCCCATGTTCAGTTTTTAGGAGAGTGGCGCGAAATTCTGAGCAGAGAGCAAAAAGGTGCTGGGCAAGGCAGTTCTTAGCTATCCAAAAAACAAAAGTATTTTTCAAAATCTCAAATTCACAAGTCCTTTACTATCCGCATTTATGAATGTGTCCTCTTTTTTTTTGAACGTTTTTCAACGCGTCAGCGCATCAATTAGCGAGGCACTTCAACTGAGCGAACGATGTCGGTGATGACCGCGTCGGGCGTCACGCCATCGAGCTCAGCTTCGGCACGCAGTGTGAGACGGTGGCGTAACACCGGCAACGTTACGTCGCGCACATCATCCGGCGTAACAAACTCTCGTCCGCGAATTGCGGCCAGTGCTTTCGAACACAACAGCAGCGCCACAGACGCACGCGGACTCGCACCGTAATGGACGAACGGATGTGCGCGCGTACGTCGCACGAGATCCACTGCGTAGTGTTGCACGCCTGGTTCCATCCGCGCTCGCGCCACTTCCGCGCGACACTGCGTGATCGCGGTCGGATCGCTGAGAGGTTGAATGTCAACTTCATCCAAACGCTTCGAATTGAAACCACCATCCCAACGAGCAACCACTTCGCGTTCTTCGTTCTCGTTTGGATAGCCAAGCACTATTTTCAATTGAAAGCGATCGAGCTGCGCTTCCGGCAACGGATACGTTCCTTCGTACTCGATCGGGTTCTCTGTCGCGAGCACGGTGAAGATCTCCGGCAACTGATAGGCGTCGCCATCGATTGTCACCTGCCGTTCTTCCATCGCTTCGAGCAACGCGGCCTGCGTCTTCGGTGGTGTCCGGTTGATTTCGTCGGCCAGCAGAATATCTGTAAAGATCGGGCCGCGTCGCAGATTGAAACTCGAGGTTGCAATGTTGAAAACGTTGGTGCCGGTAATGTCCGACGGCATGAGATCGGGCGTGAACTGGATGCGACTAAAACTCGCATTGATGATCCGCGAAAGCGTTTTCACAGTCAGAGTCTTGGCTGTCCCAGGCACACCTTCTACCAGCGCGTGACCTTCCGCTAACAACGCGATCAGGATCTGTTCAATAGCATCGTCCTGGCCGACGATGACTTTTTGCAATTCTTGTTTTATATGCGCAACAGTTGAGGAGACGGATTCGGACATTCGCTGCTAGTTGACCTCGTTTCGTCAGATGTTTTCTGCGGCTTGGCGTACATCACGAGAGCGCATTCGCAAGCCAAGCTTTCTTTCCAGTTCACGCAATCGTCTGACGAGATCCAAAGCTTGCCGCCAGTTGATTGGCTCACCATTGATTGCGTCTTCACATTGACGCATTAGAGTTTCCAGTTGATGCGCATCCACCGCCGAACGCGATGCGATTCTCGAGGCGATCTCCGAGCGAGTACTGTTGTAATTCACTCCGGCGTAGCGTGCGAGCACTCGACGCGTTCGCGAATAGATGTTTTCGATCGCGAGATCAAAGGCGCGCGAACGTTCCTGGAGTTCCGCCATCGAGGCTACAAACTCCAGGCTCGAACGGCGATCGACTTGCGGCAACGGCAACGAACGCGCGAACCGGCGCGCGTTCGTCCAGAGAACCAGCAGCACCACAAGAACTAACTGACCTGCGATTGCAAGTACTGGTGTGCCGGAAAAATAACTTGCAAACGCGTTGCGCGTAATGCCGCGTCCCTGGTGATACTCATCAAACGCGATCAGACCGTCGTATGCAGTAATGGTATTGATCGCGAGCTGGAGATTGTCGTTGGCACGAATTCCGCGGTTAGCCACGAAGTAAGGATCGGTGAGCAACACGACGCGCCCACGACCGTAAGCATAATCGACCAGCAACGCGCCGTCTCCATCTGCGATGTGCACAACGGGAGCCCGTGAAACGTTCGACTCCTCAGTGTCGATGCCGCCGCCAATTGCCGGCGGCGGCTCTTCCTCCTCGAACTCCTCGTCATCGGTCGATGGTTCCTCCACAACCGCCTTGTGTTCTCCGGTCGATGTAATCACCGGGTGTTCTTGAGGCAAGACCATAATTCGACCCGCAAACCGCGACGCCTGCACCGAAGCAACGTTGTGTGTGTATCGCGTGGGCTGCACCGGTGTCAGCGGCTTCACGTCCTTAGTCATCGCTGCGGCATCCGCCGGATCAAGATCGAAACCCGGAAAGTCGAGCATCCTTGAAGACACGCTCCACTCTCGCGTGTTCGGTAACAAGTGAGGATCAGGATCGCGGTCGATCAGAACAAAGCAACCACCGCGTGCGATCCAGCTGTGTAACGCCTGCACCTGTTCTTCACTAAAAGGAAGCCGAGTCGAGCCGACCACAACGAATGTCGCAACATTATTGCCGGCTTCGCTCCACAATTTTTCCGGAGACTCACGCCAACGCATTACTTTGTAGCCCGACTCACTTAAAAAATCGTGCAGCGCACGCACGCCCGTAGATCCCCCGTGATACGTGGATCGATCCGGAAGCATCTCCGAGTCTTGAAGCTTTTCCTGCTTGACGTAAGTAAGCGTATTGAGGATGACGAGCACGCCAATGATAACGAGGAATGTCAGGATAATTGTGAGTCGCTGACGCATCATGAATCAGTTTTGTGTTTGCAGTGCAGCCTGATAACGCGAGCGGAAATTTCGCCAGTCGTTGTCGGTTGCTTCAATAAACCCGTACCAGTGTCGTTCGAAACTATCAGTCAACGCGCCCATTCTCGAGTGAAGCAAGGGAATGCTTCGCAGGGAGTTGAGATAGTCGCGATTTGTTTTGTGCTGCTCGAGAGTGATCAGTTTGCGATCGCCCAGTTCCACAAGCAACGCGATGTAACCTTTGCGAATCGCGGCGCGGAGATCACCGGAACGCGCGAGAGCTTCTGCTTCTGAGAGCAGATCAGTCGCCGTGTCTTCCGGCTTCAATTGCTCGCCAAGCACGATCCGCGCTTTGCTCTTTGCTGATTTGCGTTTCCGTCGCGTACTTCCCATACGGGCAATGAGAATCCTCACCACGTAGAAGAGAACGAGCAACGCCAGGAGTACGACGAGGACTTGCACAACTACACTGGTTCCGCTGGCGCGGCCCGATTGGGGTTGAACAGGAGTCGGAAGAAACTGTTGGAGCCAACGAATGAAGTCCTGAATTAGCCGTCCCAACGCACTCGGACCTGATGCTTCCTTAGCATACTCGGGCCGCGCCAGAATGCTCTCGAGCTTCTGCTTTTTCTCAGCCTTGTTATCAGGTGCGGTTGCTGGTCTACGTTCGTATGCGACGCGTTCTTCAAGCGCGCGAAGCCGTTCAATGATCTGCGTCAGTTTCGCGGGGCGTTGTTCAGGGGAGACTGACTTGAGGTTCTTCAGCGCGGCATGTAACCACGAATTATCGACCTTGCAAACTTCCTCACTACCCTGCACGTCCTGATGTTCCGGAAGCGTTTGCTGAACTGCGGCGATCGTCTGGTCCAACCGCTGTTCATAGCCGTAAGCAGTTTCGGTCTCGTCTGTCTGTTGTAGCGTGTCGAGCGCAGTGATCGCGCGTTCGAGATTCTTCTCGTAATCGGCGGCAGGTACCGTCTCGGCTTTGACAGTGATGGGGAGAAGCAGCAGAAGCACAGTTAACAACCAGCGGCCGTGACGGCTCGTTGTTATCCGGCTGTGTGGCGTCAGCATTATCAACTAAGGTTCAGAACACTTGACGACCGTGGCGCTGGAGGCACGGGCAGAGGTCGTTTGCCGGTGATGGCTGAAAGCGCCGTGCCTAAGGGCGATGAGACGTTCACGTCCGGCAAATCGCCAAGTTGTCGCGCCGCCATCAGCTCGATGTCGTAGCCTTCGTGCCGCACACGCTCGTCGACGTAAAGCAAAGACAGTCCGAGCATCCAAACTGGGGTTAGAAGAATCGAGCTAAGTGGTCCAAGCACACTATAAGCAATCGAATACCACGCGGGCCACTGTGATGAGTTTAGTGGATCAACGCCGCTAAGATAACCGTACCATCCAAGTGGTAGAAGGAGGATCATCAACGCGGAATAAGCGGCAAACGTAGTGAACAGTGTCATCGCCATTAACCGGCGCACGTTGCCACGCGCGAGAGAAAAGCTACGGCTAAACGATTCGAAGACGCCCTTACCTTCGACCAGCATCACCTGCGGCACGTAGGCCACGCGACCGACGATGAAAAAGAACAACCATAGACCAACTGCTGTCGAAAGCAGCCCTCCGATGATGCCTACAATGATCGATAGCCACGTGGAAACAACGCTGGACAGAAATATCGCCAGCATCATCATTAACAGCATGACATACCACACGACCCAGATCGCGCTGATCGAAATCGCGATCCACACAAGGACGATGAACGATGCTCCGAGCAGTCCCCAAAATCGGGCGCGTACGGCTGCATAAGTCGCACGAGCAGTCACTGGTTCGTTCCGCAGCAGGTGCGCAACAAGCGTTCGCGTCGCGCCGCCCATAACGACGAGCGTAAACAGATAACCGCCTATCATTACCCCGAACGAGATGATGCTCAGCAGAAGATAGGTGAATAACTTAGTCGTGTGCTGGGTGGTGAATACTCGTTGAATGCAGATCGAAAAAGCTATCCAGCCGGCCGCGGCAATGATGACCGGCGGCGCGGCTGTTCTGATCAAGACAAAGAGATGCCGGCGGTAGAGTCTGACCGCACGGTCAATTAGATCACCTGCGCCGAGTGGCGCAAGCGGAAGTTGACCTGGCGAAAGCGTCGAAATCAAGGGCGGTGATCCACGAACTCTGTAAGATCTGGCGGGGCGTTGAAAACAAAGTCAGTGAGATTAAAGGTCCAGTCGATCACCGCCGGCCTCACCTCTGATTGAATCGAAAGATGCAACTTGTAAGTGTGAGGGAGAGTTAAGCCCGATTCCTCTTTGAAATCGGCAAACTCTTCGTAAGCATCGATACGCGCCGGCGTAGCTTGTTGTCTTTGTTCCGGAGGCAAACTTGCTCCGCCTCCTGCGATCCTGCGTTGCTCAGTTGCGTAGATAACACGCGAATAATCAGTGCGCACATGACGAAAAGTATCAGGCTCGAAGTAGAGCATGATCTTTACGTCAGAACCTTTACGCGGGCTGTATTTGATTGCGTGAAGCTCTTTGTTCCCAATCTTCTTAAGCCCTGAGTATTCGAGTTTCGGATTTTTCGCTGTCACGTTCAGCAGTGGCCACGATTCGGAGAGCGCGCCGCCGACGAGTCCTTCTTTAAATAGAACGTCGTTTGTGAGAAAGAACTGTGCGAGGCAAGTCCGCGATCCGGGTTTGAATTGACTTGCAGTGAACTTCTTACCGTCATAGACCAGCGACTCAAACGGGTAACCCGGCGTATCAAACTTCAGGTTGATCAGGTTCACGTCGCCTTTCGAACCCATCAGCACTTGCCCCTCCACCTGACCTTCGCCACAAAGCTTTACTGTAACGGTGGCGTTCCCTTTGATTCTCGTACCCTGCATCTTTGCCCGCGCCTCTGCCGAGCCAATAGATTCAAGATGTTTGGCGACGAGATCAGCGGGAGCAAGCTTGTCATCGCCCGTTCGGGCTTGTGGTACGACGGTGACGATTCCAATCAGAACGAGAAGAAGCAGATGTCGCGTCTGGGGGCGGGTCATGACTCTTTCCTCCGTAGGAGAGCACAATACAGGAGCGACGCTCTTTGATAAAGAGCGTATTACAAACTTTTTCGTTGTGGGGATTGTAGGAAGAGAAGTTTGGGTTGGCGACCTCGCAGCGGAGATCGCCAACCCGAAGTACAACGTTAGAAAGTGAACTTCCAGGCGAGCTGGAGAATTCGCGGATCGAACGTTGAGTTGATCTTGCCGAAGTCAGGACTGTTTATGTCCTGCTGATTACCCACGGAGAAGTTCGTGTGGTTGAAAACATTGAACGCTTCAAGCCGCAGTTCGAGTCCAAGTCGTTCTTTGAACCGGATGCGCTTGATGATCGCGGTGTCCACATTCCAGTAACCAGGACCATCAACGGGCGTTAAGCTCAAGTGGCCTGTCTCACCCGCTAATGGGTTGGTAAAGAATGCCGGATTCGCGCGACCGTCAGTTCCGATCAATGCCGGATCCACCACCAATGGCAATCCCGTTCTCGGATCGTGGAATAGTCCAACCCGAGCTTGCAATTCAGAGAGTGACAATGTGGTGTTCGGCGTATTGTTTCCGGAACGAGCCGATCGGTTTAGCGTGCCGCGGAATGGGCTTGATGTGCTGCCATCACCAGCCAGGAACGAAATCGGACGGCCAGTTCTGAACTGCGCGATGCCGCTGATCTGCCAGCCGCCGAAAACCTTGCCCGCAAATCCGCCGCCCGACAGCCATCGCTTGCCCGGACCGATTGGAAGTTCATACACGGCGTTGGCCTTCAGCACGTGCTGTACGTCCTGATTCAGACGCTTCTTCTCAAGCGCATCGCCTACCGCGTTGTCGAGGTAGGGAAGGAACTCGGCCTGCGCCTGTTCCGCGTTTGTGAAAGCCTTACTCCACGTGTAGTTAATCTGGTAGTAGTAACCACCTGAAAAACGTCTACGGATTTCGGCTTGCAGTCCGTGGTAGTTTGACCAACCAGAGCTGCCGATGTAGTCAGTCACGAACGCGTTGGGGTTATTAGGCAGGAAGAAGCTCGGACAGAGCGAGCCGGCTCCACCACTCGCTGGCTGAACACATGGCTGAGTAGTGAGCAGGAACGTATTCCGCTGCTGCACGTAGTTGGACACGAGTTCTCCGACCTGGCCTGTCGTGATCAGGTTTCTGATCGTCGCATCAGCAAGGTTACCGCCACTGCCCAAACGCGGGAAGATCGTGAGCACCTGACAGCCTGTCGAGGCTGCCGCAGCTGCGTCACAAGCGGGGTTGCCGAATTTTGCCAGGTTTGACTGCGCTCGCAGGAAGTCTGCGAAGAAGCCATTCTGGAAAATCACAACCTGGTTTGTGTCCAGACCGCGAGTCAACTGGACGCCGCGATTACCAACGTAACCAATCGAAAATGCGGTATCCCTGAAGATCTCGCGTTCAATACCGAAGTTCCACTGTTCAGCGTACGGAGTCTTCAGGTTGTACTCCGTCGTGAACAGCGTCGGCGCTTGTGACAACGTCAACTGATCCAACAGAGTTCTGGGAACCTTAAACGCCGGAATGTTAGGTTGAGCGAAAGGTACGCAAACCAGAGGCGTGCCCGTGCAGTTCTGGATACCTCCAACCACAGTGCCGGCCAACGATGTAATGGTTACCGTTGATTGCAACCCGGCATTGCCGCCAACCGATGCGTTGTTAAGAACGGTCGCGTTGTTGTCAATTGCGTAAGCAATCGAGAAGCCGCCGCGAATCGAAGTCTTGCCGTCCTTGAACGGATCCCACGCGAAGCTGAAGTTGGGAGCAAAGTTATCGAGGTCACGAGCCAGGAAGTCACGGCCAGTGCCTTTGCCCGCAAAATCGAGCACCGCAAGCGGATCGCGTAGCACGTCAAGTGTCAGGTCCTTCGGCATCAAGCCAAGGCCATCTCTTTCCGTAAGTGGACCGATGTACTCCCAGCGCAAGCCGAGGTTCAACGACAGATTCGGCTTAATGCGCCAGGTGTCGCTTCCGTAGAACGCAAGGGTGTTGTAGTCGAGATGGCGATTTGAACCAACGCCGCGGGTAAAGCCTGAAGTGCGATCCGCAACGTTGAAAGTTTCATCTACCCTGTTGACCGCTCCAGTAAGCAGCCCCAGCAGGTTGTTAGCAGTAGTGAACTGGTTCGCTGAAAGTCCACCTGGGAACGTCGCTGTATTGTTTGTCAGCGGCGTGCGGTTGGTGGAGGTATTGAACCCAACGGTGAACTGCTTGACGATTCCCGCATCGTTGAAGTTCAAAATCCTCACGAAGCGAGCGCCGGTACCAAACCTGAGCACATGACTTCCTTTGACCCACGTAACGTTGTCGATCAGGTCGTAGTTTCTTGGCGCACGACCTTGTTGAAGGAAGTTTTGAACCGGGTTAGTAATCAACGGCAGCGACAACCGATAGCCTTCAGAGAAATCCTCACGATTGAAGAAGACCGGTGTGCTCGAAGAGAAACCAAACCGTGCTTCATTTGTGATGTTCGCCGTTAAGTTTGAAATCCAAGCCACGGCCCAACGGGGACGGCTTGATTGCTGTCCACCGCCCGGCAGTCCCGGAAACTGTTCGCCGATGTTGTTCAACTGTACGTCGTTTGGCAATTTCGACAAGAAGTGTGAGTAGACGCCTTCGACTCGGTTCTTCGAATTGATGTCGTAGTCGAGGCGGAAACCGATGTTTCTGCCGGTGCTGCCATTCGGCGTGTTGAAGCGAAAGCCGGCAGTGTTGCGGCTGTCGCCGATCGAGGTGTTGTTCGACGCGGGCGTCAGATCGATCAATTGCTGAATGCGCGGGTCGATGGATCTGCCCGTGAGCGTCAAAAGATTGACGGTGTTGAGCTGTCCGTTGTCGGTGCGGACGTAAGTGAAGTTACCCGTGCGCGCTGGTCCTAACAAGACCGTGCGGTTCGGGGTAAAGTCCTGCTTCGTGTCGGTGTACTCGTAGAAGAAGTAGAAGAAGAGTTTGTTCTTCTCTGTCAACACCGGACCACCTTCACCGAAGCGCGGCAGTGCAAACGGACCGCCGACGTTGAAACCATACTGGTGCTGAAGCAGCTTCGGCTTCGTCAAGCCCGTGGTGTTGTTGAAGAATGTATTGGCGTCAAACTTATCGTTCCGATAGAAGTCGTAAACCTCGCCGTGATAGCTGGTGCCACCGCGAGGAGTCGTGAACTTGACTTGTGAAATTCCAACGCCTTCATCAGCGCCGGCATTCTGAGTGGTCAGAGTAAATTCAGCGACACCCGCCACGCTCGGTGTGTTCACACCAAACAGTGAGTCAGTGCGAACGAGGTTGTCATTGATTTCGATTCCGTCCCACGTGATATTTGAGAACGAACCACGCAGGCCGTTGATTGACGACTGCCGGATGTTCGTGTTCGTGTTAACGCCCGCCATGCCGCCGGCGAGGTTAATCGGGTTGCGACCATTAAGTGGAAGATCCTGAACTTGCTTCACATCGATAGTCGTGGAGAGCTTCGCGTCTTCCGAGCGGATTAACGACTGGGCCTCATTCGCGGTCACCGAAACTGTCTCGGTGACGCCGCCGGCTTCGAGTACTAGCTGGTTTAGTATTACCGGAATATCGACGTGAGCTTCAATGTTATTAACCTGAAGCTTTTTGAAACCGGTTCCCTCCACCACTACGGTGTAGGTTCCCGGTCGCACGTCGGGGATCGAAAACGTGCCTTCTTCACTTGTGGTGGCCGTTTTCTGATCTTTGGTTGACGTGTCTGTGAGCGTGACTTTGGCTCCAGGGACAGTTGCTCCGGCGCTATCTTTCACGGTGCCGCTAACGCGCGTGGTGACCGTTTGAGACATAGCGACGGAACAGATGCCGAGAAGCACGAACACACTGAAGAGAATGTACGCAGGAAGCTTAAAACTTCTCATTATCGGCTCCTTCTGTTGAGTTGGGCGCGCCGGCCTTGGAGCGCTTGGGGGCTGCAAGACCGGAACTCTGATTCTTAAAACTAAAACCTAGAGGAACTACGGGTGGCTTGAGACTGACTTTCCGAAAAATCGAAAAAGAGTCCAAATTTCTGCGGCAATATGCATGCCGCTAACCCAACGCCGATCCACTCCTTTTTGGCTATATTTCGCGAGGTTTCGTGATTCAAGCGAGGTTATTCCATTGCGGTTTTTGGATATTCTTTTCAAATAAATGGAGGACCGTCTAAATCTTGAACGGTTTCCGCTTTGCTTGGGCGAGGCGAAACACCTATGCGGAACGGCCGCAAGTGAACTCGGAGAATGTCGAGAACCGGTCTGATCCGTGATCGGCCGCAATGTCTCGACGCGCGTAATCGAGATGCAGAACAGACATCAACAGCGTCGCTTGTTCATCAACCAGCCGCAGGCTCAGATCAGTTGACGCAATCTTTTCCGAGAGCAAAGCGGATAGTAAGTAATGTTTGCAACTAAATGCGGGTACCGGACCTAAGTTGATTCGCGTCACGAGACCCTTGGAATTGAAAACCTCGAGAGTTGGACTGCCGTTAATCGACTTATCGTCGATATTGATTACTGCGATGATCTCGTCGCGAACGATTTTCGTCTTTTCAGTTTTGAGACAGGCGCCGGAAACAATGTAATCCGTTGCCAGCCCTTCGCGCACAGCCGGCTTTTGATAAGCACGCGCCGCGGCGAGCCCGGGACGAAAATGAGTGAAAGCGGTCGCGTTCCACTCAGTCGCTATCACTTCAACCTTCATTAACGTATGGTTCGAAAGCGGCGTGATTGCCAGTGACAACCCGCCCGAGAAGTTCTTCGGCAAATCGAGTTGTGTGCAATCGAACACGCAGCTTTGCTGACCCATCAACTTGATCGCACCGCGTTCAATCTGCTTCTTCGGAACTGAAGCCGGAAAGCTCGATCCGTTTCCCGCTTGCCACGCCACCTCGCCCTTCTCATCAGTGATGAACGGACTAAGCCAGAGCGCTTCTTCAACAGGAGCTCCCGAGCTCAAGTGAAAGCGCGTCTGAAGCGTGAGGCCTCCGAGTTTTTTCGAACGAAACACCAGCGGCGTGTACAAGATGTTCTGAGCTTTGAAACGTCCTGCGGTATCGAAAGGGATTCTTGCCGGCGCGGGACTGAACGGTGGTTGATGAATCGGGTGCTCGATGCTAAAGCGTGGAGTAGCTGCCTGCTTGATCAGTAGATAACCAAAGTTTTTGACAGTGCCCTGACGATTCGTAACAGCAATTGTTCCTCCGTTGGCGGCAGCAAGCATCGTTTGGTCTTTGCGAGGCGCAGCAAACGTGTCATTCAGATCGCGTGCGAAGTCGCCGGTGGTCAAGTCGACTATTGCTGACGAATGTGGCTTAAGGTCGTATGAAAGTTCCTTCAGCGCAGTGCCGAATTGATCGTAGAGCGTCAGAGTGCCGGCGCTGTTTTCGCTATACGGGTTGAAGAGACTGTAGACGCAGTCGTAATTCTCGAGCGGTGGGAAAGGCATGGAGTAGAAGAAGCTCTCCGGCCGTTGCCACTCGCGTGGATCAGGATTGGCATGGACCGTTGTAAAGGAACGGTCGGTTTGCCAACGGACGAACGCAGAGCTGAACAGATCGCTCGCGTGCATTGGCTGACGAGTTAACGGACGAACGCGAACAGTCAAACCACCCCAAAAACTCTTCCGCGCCGGCAGCAGATCGCGAATGGCAACCACAGTGGTTTGCATTGCTGCAACTTCGAGTTTCGCAGTTGGGCCCGTACTCTTTACCGGGACTCCACTCGCGTCGTAGAGGTGAAGCTCGTATTCCGTGGCGTCAAGAC